>CAYLJT010000352.1:0-8619 GCA_964383995.1 uncultured Polyangiaceae bacterium | reverse complement strand
TGGAAGACCCAGCTAAAGGGGGCGCCGCCCAGCCTCGATCTACCCACGGACCGACCCCGTCCCGCGCGTCAAACCTACCCCGGCGCCACCTTGCCCGTGGTCCTTGCCAAGCGCCTCTCCAGCGACATTTCGGGGTTGGCTCGGCAGGAAGAGGTCACGCCTTTCATGGTCCTGTTGGCGGCCTTTCAGGTGCTCTTGGCTCGCTACACCGGGCAAGCCGACGTGGTCGTGGGCTCCCCCAGCGCCGGTCGCTCCCCCGCCGCGACCGAGCCTTTGCTGGGCTTCTTCGTCAACACCTTGGTGCTTCGCACCGACCTCTCGGGCGAGCCGACCGCGCGGGAGGTCCTGCGCCGCGTGCGCGACGTCGCCCTGGGGGCCTTCAGCCACGAAGACGTACCCTTCGAGAAGTTGGTGGAGGAGCTGGCTCCGGCCCGGGATGTCAGCCGTTCGCCGCTATTTCAAGCGATGTTGACGCTGCGCGTGCCGAGCCCGCGTTTGCTGCGGGGAGAGCTCCAGGTCGAAGCCATGGAGGTGCCTCAGACCACGGCGAAGGTCGACCTTACCCTGTCCCTCGGAGAGACGCCGCAGGGCCTCCGCGGCGCCCTGGTGTACAACACCGACCTCTTCGATCGCGCGACGGTCGCACGCATGGTGGGCCACTATGGCGCCTTGTTGGAGACCGTGGTGTCGAGCCCCGACACGTGCATTTCCGACCTTCCCATGTTGACCTCGGCCGAGCGCGAGCAGCTCTTGTCGCTGTGCGGGTCCCCCCGCGCGCTCTCCGGGGGCGCGCTCATCCATCAGGTTTTCGAGGCCCAGGTGGCCCGTACGCCGGAGGCCGGGGCGCTCACCTTCGAGGGCGAAACGTGGAGCTACCGCGAGCTTGACACGCAGGCGAACCGGCTTTCGCATCGCCTGCGGCGCCTGGGGGTCGGTCCCGAGGTGTTGGTGGGTCTGGCCATGGACCGGTCGCCCTGGTTGGTGCTGGCGTTGCTTGCCATCTTGAAGGCCGGTGGCGCCTACGTCCCCCTCGATCCGGACTACCCACGCGAGCGCTTGCTCTTCATGTTGAACGACTCGGCGGCGCCGGTGCTCGTGACGCAGACGGGGTTGCTCCCTGCCCTGCCCCACGAGGGCCTGGTGGTGCTTGCCCTCGACTCCGTCTGGGCCGAGCTCGAGGCCGAGCCCAGCACACCTCCCGACGTGGCCATCTCGCCCGACAACCTGGCCTACGTGATCTACACCTCCGGCTCCACGGGTAGACCCCGCGGTGTCCAGGTGACCCACCAGAACGTCACGCGCCTATTCGCCACGAGCGAGGGTTGGTTTGCCTTTGGACCCGCGGACGTCTGGACGCTCTTCCATTCTTACGCCTTCGATTTCTCGGTGTGGGAGCTGTGGGGCGCGCTCTTCTACGGCGGTCGCCTGGTCGTGGTGCCCTTCACGGTGAGCCGCGCGCCCGAAGCGTTCCATGCGTTGCTTCGTCAGGAGCAGGTCAGCGTATTGAGCCAAACGCCCTCGGCCTTTCGCTTGCTCGTGGCGGCAGACGCGGCTGCGCCAGAGGGCGATCCGCTCGCGCTTCGGTTGGTGATTTTCGGCGGGGAGGCGGTGGATCTCCCCAGTTTGACGCCGTGGTTCGCACGCCATGGCGACGAACGTCCGCAGCTCGTCAACATGTACGGCATCACCGAGACCACCGTCCATGTCAGCTACCGACCCCTTCGTGTCTCGCACATCCGGGCTGCCTCCCCCAGCCCCCTCGGGCGCCCGCTGCCCGATCTGCAGGTCTACGTCCTCGATCGCGGGCTACGGCTCCAACCCCTCGGCGTGCCCGGCGAGCTCCACGTCGGCGGTCCCGGCGTCGCCCGTGGCTATCTTGGACACCCTGCCCTGACCGCCGAACGGATCGTGCCCGACCCCTTCGCCACGGAGCCCGGTGCGCGGCTCTACCGCACGGGCGACCTCGGTCGCCTGTTGGCGAGCGGCGAGCTCGAATACCTGGGTCGCCTCGATCATCAAGTCAAGATCCGCGGCTTCCGTATCGAGCTGGGGGAGATCGAAGCGGCCTTGCTTACCCATCCCCAGGTGCGCGAGGCGGTGGTCGTTGTCCGCGAGGACGAGCCAGGACAAAAGCGCCTCGTGGCCTATTTCGCGGCCGAAGGTGCCTCGCCCGCACTGCGTGCGCTGCGCCTCCACCTGCAACAGACCCTGCCCGAGCACATGATCCCGGCTGTTTTCGTCGAGCTTTCCGAGCTGCCCCTGACCTCCCAAGGCAAGCGCGATCGCCGGGCGCTGCCGCCGCCGTCCGCGACCCGGTTGGATCTGGACGACGCTTACGCACCCCCGCGAACGCCCGAGGAAGAGCTGCTGACCGAGGTCTGGGCCGATGTGCTGCGCGTAGCCCGGGTGGGCATCCACGACAACTTCTTCGAGCTCGGCGGCGACTCGATACGCAGCATTCAAGTGCTGGCGCGGGCGCGCGACGCAGGGCTTCCCCTGTCTCTTCCCGCGCTGTTCCAGCACCAGACCATCGCAGGGCTGATGCAGGCGGAGCGCGGCGAGCTATTGTCCGAGGCCCTTTCGCAAGCTCCCTTTGCCTTGATTTCGGCTGCGGATCGGGCCCTCGTGCCCGACGACGTGGAGGACGCCTACCCGCTCGCGGAGCTTCAGACAGGCATGCTCTTCCACAGCGATCTGCACCCCGCGTCGCCTCTCTACCACGACGTCTTCAGCTACCATTTGGCCGGGCGCGTCGACCCGGAAGACCTCTGCGCTGTCTTGGCCGAGCTGTGCGAGCTGCACCCCATGCTGCGTGTCTCCTTCGACATGGGGACCTTCACCGAGCCCCTGCAGCTCGTCCACCGGCGGGCCACGGTGCCGCTTATGGTGGTGGACCTGACGGGGCTCTCGTTCGACGCCGCGGAGGCCGCTCTTCTTGCCTTTGTCGAGCAGGAAAAACGATCGCCGTTCGCCTGGAATCTGGCTCCCTTGCTGCGCGTCTTCATGCATCCGCGAGCGGGCGACACCACGCAGATCACGCTCTCCTTCCACCATGCCATTTTGGACGGTTGGAGCGTCGCCAGCTTGAACGCCGCGCTGCGCTTGGGGCTCCGTCGTCGCGGGACCAGGCCGCAGGCGATTCCCGCCCTTCGCAGCACCTTCGCCGACTTCGTCGCGCTGGAGCGCGGCGCCATCGCCTCGGAGGCGAGCCGGCGTTATTGGTCGGAACGGCTCGCGGGTGCCCTGGTGACCACGCTGCCCCGGGCTCAAGGAGCGCGTTTTGTCTCGGACATTCGAATCGTCGAAGTGCCCATCGCCGAAGCTACCTCGCACGCCCTTGTGGCCCTCGCGCGGCGGGCCTCGGTGCCCCTCAAGAGCGCGCTGCTCGCCGCCCACCTGCGCGTGCTTCGGACCATCGGCGGCAGCGCGGATGTCGTCAGCGGCTTGGTCACGAACGGGCGGCCCGAGACCCCGGACGCGGAGCGCGCCCTCGGTCTCTACCTCAACACCTTACCTTTCCGACAACGGGTGCACGCGTCGTCGTGGGTCGAGCTTCTGCGGGAGACCTTCGCGATCGAGCGCGGCATGCTGCCGCATCGGCGTTTTCCGCTGGCCGAGATACAAACCTTGGTCGGGGGTCCGCTGTTCGAGGTGCTGTTCAACTTCGTGCATTTCCACGTGTACAAAGACCTCATGAGCTCGGACGCCGCGCCCGTGCTCAGCCAACGCTTCGTCGAGCAGACGAACTTCAAGCTCGCGGCCACCTTCGGCCTCTCGCCCGTGGATGGGCGCGTCCGCTTGACGCTGCAGCTCGACGCCGACCTCACCGACCGCCAGGTGGACGAGCTTTGCGCTTGTTACGAGCGCACGCTGATCGCGATGACGGAGCAGCCCGACCGGCCTCCCCATGCCGTCCAGGTGTTGTCCGACGAAGCGCAACGCCGGGTCCTTGCCCTCGGGGTGGGACCCCCCAGGACGCAAGCTGCCCCGTCAATTCATCGCATGTTCGAGGCACAAGTCGCCCGCGCACCGGCCGCGTGGGCGTTGGTCGCGGGGACGCATCACCTCCGCTACGACGAGCTGAACGCCCGCGCCAACCGCTGGGCCCGCCGCCTTCGGACTCTCGGCGTAGGGCCCGAGGTGTTGGTAGGCCTGTGCGTGTCCCGATCGCTCGCCGCGATCGTCGGCATTTTGGCCGTGCTCAAGGCGGGCGGCGCCTACGTCCCGCTCGATCCAAGCGCGCCCAAGGAGCGCCTGGCGTTCCTGTTGAACGACGCGCGCCCCGCCGTGCTCCTGACGCAAACCGCCTTGCTCGCAGGCCTCCCTGAAACGACCGCCCGCGTGATCTCCCTGGACGACGAGGGCGGCCTCGACGAGCTGTCCAGTGCCAACCTGGAAGGGGGCGCGCAACCCGAAAACCTGGCCTACGTCATCTACACGTCTGGGTCCACCGGCGCTCCCAAGGGCGTCATGGTCGAGCACCGCTCGGCGACGGGCTTGGGCGACGCCATGCACCACCTGATCTACCAACGCTACGAGGCCCGCGGACCCCTGCACGCCACCCTCAACGCACCCCTCTTCTTCGACGGCTCCGTCGAGCGACTGCAGCTCTTGATGCGTGGTCATTGCCTACACATTGTCTCGGACGAGGTGCGCCACGACGCGGCCGCCTTCGTGCGCTACGTGCGAGAAAATCGCCTTCACTCCCTGGATTTTACGCCGTCCCAACTGCGCGTATTGATCGAGGCGGGGTTGCTTCACGACGAAGAGCACAGGCCCCTCGCCGTGTCCGTGGGCGGCGAGGCCATCGACGAGACGCTGTGGTCGTCGCTTGCCTCCCTCCCCGGCACCGACGCCTTCAACGTCTACGGACCCACCGAGTGTACGGTCAACGCCACGGCCTGTCGCATCCGCGACTTCGCGCAGGCGCCGACCATTGGCAAGGCGTTGCTTGGCTACGCGGTGTACGTGCTCGGCGACGATGGGGAGGTGCTGCCGGTGGGCGTCGCGGGCGAGCTGTGGGTGGGTGGCGTGGGGGTGGCGCGAGGCTACTGGCAGCGAGCTGCCCTCAGCGCCGAGCGTTTTCGTCCTGGCATGTTTGGAGGAGCGCCCGGCCGTGCGCTCTACCGCACCGGCGACCGCTGTCGATTTCGCGAGGATGGTTCCATCGAGTACCTTGGACGGAGCGATCAACAGGTCAAGATCCGCGGCTTCCGTGTGGAGCTCGGGGAGATCGAGGCAAGCTTGACCCGGCACCCGGACGTCCGCGAAGCGGCGGTCGTGGCGGCCGACGGTGGCGCGGGGAGCGCGCGGCTCGTCGCCTATGTGGTGCCGAGCCCGGGCACCGACCTCGCGCCGCGCGACCTCCGGAGTTACCTCGCGACGACGCTGCCCGACTACATGGTACCTAGCCTGTTCGTCGAGCTGCCGCGCCTACCCTTGACGCCCAATGGCAAGGTCGACCTGCGGGCCCTGCCGCCGCCCAGCGAGCGACCTGCCGTCGATGAAGGCGTGGATGAGGCTCCGCGAACGCCCATCGAAGAGGTGGTGACCCACGTGGTGGCGGAGGTCTTGCACCTACCGACCGTAGCTGTCTCGGACAACTTCTTCGAGCTCGGTGGTCACTCCTTGAGCGCGACCCAGCTCATCGGCCGCCTGCGCTCGACCCTGGGTGTGGATCTCCCGCTCCGCGCGCTCTTCGACGCCCCGACCCTGGGGGCCCTGGCCCGGGATGCCGCCGCGCTGTTGCGGACCGCAGGGGCTCCGCCGCGGCCGCCCTTGGTGGCCCTCGACGACGACGCGCGCGGCCCCTATCCACCGCTCTCGTTCTCCCAAAGACGCCTTTGGTTCTTGGACCAAATGGAGCCTGGCTCGGCAAGCTACGGCATCCCCGTGGCGTACCGCCTGCGGGGGCCGCTCGACCAAGAAGCCTTGCAGCGAAGCATCGACGCGTTGGTCCGTCGCCACGAGGCCCTGCGCACCACCTTCCATGTTGCCGACGGCGAGCCTTACCAGCACGTGACGCCGGAGGGCCCGACGGTCCTACCCGTCTTCGACGTGACGCCCTCCGAGGCCCTGGCGTGGGCCCGGCGGGAGGCCGAGACAGCCTTCGATTTGAGCCTCGGACCGCTGTACCGCGGGGCTTTGTTGAGGCTCGCGCCGGACGAGCACGTGCTGCTCTGGACGGTCCATCACGCGGTCTCGGACGCCTGGTCTGCCCGCGTGTGGAGCCACGAGCTGAGCGCTCTTTACGCCGCGTTCTCCTCGGGGAACAGCGCACACCTCCCCGAGCTAGCCATCCGCTACCGCGACTACGCGCTGTGGCAACGGCAAGGGATGGAAGCCTTGGCGCCGGGGCTCAGCTATTGGAAGGGGCGGCTCGCCGCTGCGCCACCTGCCCTCGACCTACCCCTCGATCATCCACGCCCCGCGCGCTGGAGCTACGAGGGCGGTGCCGTGCCCTTCGTCGTCGGCGAAGACCTGACGCGCGAGCTCAAGGCTCTGAGCCGACGTGAAGGCGTCACCCTGTTCATGACGCTGCTCGCGACCTTCCAGGTCTTGCTTTACCGTCACACGGGCCAAGAAGACATCGTGGTCGGCGCGCCGGCCGCGGGACGCGAGCCGCGGGAGACCGAAGGCCTGGTCGGCTTCTTCGTGAACACCTTGGTTCTGCGCGGCGACCTCTCCGGGCGACCGACCTTCCGCGAGCTCCTGAGCCGCGTGCGCGAGCTGACCCTGGGGGCCTATGCGCACCAGGATGTGCCCTTCGAGAAGCTCGTCGAAGAGCTGTCACCGACCCGCGACCTCGGCCGATCCCCGCTCTTTCAAGTGTCCATCGTGCTCCAGGACGGGCCCTTGCCCAGCCCGACCTTCCCCGGCATTTCGGTCGAGAGGCTGCCGCCCGGGCCGCCCGCGGTCAAGGTCGATCTGACCCTCGCCCTGGTCGAGGCGGAAGGCGAGCTGCGCTGCGTCTTCGAGTACAGCACCGCCCTCTTCGAGCGGACCCGCATCGAGCGCATGGCCGGCCATTTCCAGACCTTGTTGCGCAGCGTTGTCTCGGACAGCGGGCGTCCGGTGGGCGCTCTTCCGATGCTGAGCGAGCGCGAGCGCGCCGACGTGCTCACCCGCTGGAACGCAGGCGTCCAGGCCGCCCCGCCGCGTTGCATCCACCGGGCGTTCGAGGCACGTGTGGAGCTGACGCCCGAGGCCGTGGCGTTGGTGCTGGACGGCGAGCACTTGAGCTACCGTGCGCTGAACGAGCGAGCCAACCAACTGGCCTACCACCTGCGCCGGCTCGGCGTCGGTCCGGGGGTGTTGGTCGCCCTGTGCATGGAGCGGTCGTTGACCTTGGTGGTCGGCATCTTCGCGGTGTGGAAGGCAGGCGGCGCGCACGTCCCGCTGGATCCCACAGCTCCCCTGGAGCGCCTGGCGTTCATGCTGCAAGACACGGCGGCGACCGTGCTCTTGACCGAACGCAAGGTCTCCCCAGGCCTGCCTTCGCACAACGCACGGGCGCTTTTGCTCGACAGTCTGGCGCCCCTGCTCGCGGCTCAACCCACGGGCAATCTGGACGGCGGTGCGGGGCCCGACGACCTTGCCTATGTCATCTATACCTCCGGCTCCAGCGGTCGACCCAAGGGTGTCCTGATCGAGCACCGCTCGGCGACCGCCCTCGGCGACGCGATGGACGAGCGCCTGTACGCCGCCTACCCCGGACCCCTCGCGGCGGCGATCAACGCGACGTTCATCTTCGATGGCTCGGTGGAGCGCCTGCTGCTCCTCACGCGCGGTCATACGCTGCACCTGATCAGCGAGGAAGCTCGGCACGACGTCCACGCCTTGATGCGTTACGTCGACGAGCACCGGCTCGACTCGGTGGACGTGACGCCTTCCCAGCTTCGCCTGTTGCTCGAGGCCGGCTGGCTGTCCGACGCAGGGTACCACCCGCGGACGATCTCGGTGGGCGGCGAGGCCATCGACGAGGCGTTGTGGGCTGCGCTCGTACGTCTCCCGGACACCGACGCCTTCAACAACTACGGACCCACCGAGTGTACGATCAACACGACCTCCTGCCGTGTCCGAGACTTTCCGGACGCGCCGACCCTCGGCCGTCCGCTCTCGGGCTACCGGGTGTACGTGCTCGACGCCAACCTGGAGCTGCTCCCGGCGGGTGTGGAGGGCGAGCTGTGCGTCGGCGGCGTGGGCGTCGCTCGCGGCTACCTGAATCGCCCCGAGCTGACCGACGAACGCTTCGTGCCCGATCCGTTCAGCTCGCTGCCGGGGACGCGACTCTACCGCACGGGCGATCGGGGCCGCTTTCGTCCGGATGGCACCTTGCAGTTTTTGGGACGTGTCGATAACCAGGTAAAGTTGCGCGGATTTCGCATCGAGCTTGGGGAAATCGAGGCGGCGTTGGCGGAGCACGCGGGGCTCCGCGAGGTCACCGTGCAGGTGCGTCAGGACGGCGGTGATGCGCGCCTGGTTGCCTACGTGGTGGGGCGCGACGACACCCCGCCCTCCTTCGCCGAGCTCCGGTCGCACCTTGCCCAACGGCTCCCGGACTACATGCTGCCAGGCGCCTTCGTTGCGCTGTCCGCCTTGCCCTTGACGCCCCATGGC
>CAYLJT010000351.1:3948-8650 GCA_964383995.1 uncultured Polyangiaceae bacterium | reverse complement strand
CCCCCGCCACGCCCCCCGCGACACCCCCCGCTGCGCCTGCCGCTCCGCCCAAGCCCTGACCGAACCTTGTTGGCCCGAACGCCATCGTTTGACGCGCAAGCATCACGCGATGGCGCCCTCGGGCTGCTATGGTCGCGTCGATGCTGAAGCGCGCTCTTCTTGGATCCCTCGCGGCCCTCACGCTGGGCTCGCTATGCCTCTCCGTGGTCGCTCCGGCCCGCGCCGATGGCCCTCCTCGCGTTGAGGCCGCGGCCTCCACCCGCCCCACGTTGCCCATCACGTCGTACACGCTCGACAACGGCCTGCGCGTGATCTTGCACGTCGATCGCCGCACGCCCGTCGTCGCGGTCAACGTTTGGTACCACGTGGGCTCCAAAGACGAGCCCGATGGGAAAAACGGCTTCGCGCACCTGTTCGAGCACCTCATGTTTCAGGGCTCGCGCAACGTCGGCGAAGACATGTTCTTCAAATATTTGGAGCGCGCCGGTGTGAGCGATCGCAACGGCACGACGAACGTCGACCGCACCAACTACTTCGAGACGCTGCCCGCGACCCAGCTCCCCATAGCGCTCTGGCTCGAGAGCGATCGCATGGGATTTTTGCTCGATCACGTCGACCAAAAGACCCTCGATAGCCAGCGCGACGTGGTCAAGAACGAGCGTCGTCAGAACTACGAAAACGCCCCCTACGGCATGGTCTACAAGACCATGGTCGAAGCGCTGTTTCCGCCGGGCCACCCCTACCACTGGGTGACGATCGGCACGCCCGAAGACCTCGATCGCGCGAGCCTCGACGACGTTCGAAATTTCTTTCGCACCTATTACGTGCCCAACAACGCGTCGTTGGTCATCGCAGGCGACTTCGACGAAGCGCAGACGAAGGCGCTCGTTTCGCAGTATTTCGGCTCTCTGCCGCGGGGCGCGGAGCCGCCCACCAAGAAGGCCCTCGCGCCCGTCGTGCTCACCTCCGAGCGACGTCTCGACATGGAGGCCGACGTAGAGCTCCCGCGGCTCTCCATGGCGTGGCCTTCGCCGCCGCTCTTCGCGAGCGGCGACGCCGAGCTCGACGTCGTCGCCAACGTCCTCACGGGCGGCAAATCGAGCCGGCTTTACAAGCGTCTCGTCTACGATCTCGAGGTCGCGCAAGACGTGAGCGCATCGCAAGTTTCGCAACGCCTCGCGAGCTTGTTCGTCATCACGGTCACGCTCAAGCCCGGCAAGAGCCTCGACGAGGTGCGCGGCTTGGTCGACGAAGAGCTCGCCAAGCTGCGCGCGGAAGGGCCTACGGAAGCCGAGGTTTCGCGCACACGCACGACCATCCTCTCGGAGCTCGTGTTCCGCGCCGAGAGCGTCACCGCGCGCGCCAACACCTTGAACAGCTATCTGTATTTCACGGGCGACGCCGGCTACCTCGATCGCGACGTGGGGCGTTACGAAGCCGTCACCGTGGCCGCGGCGAAGGGCGCCGTCGACACGTATTTGCCCAAGGATCGGCGCGTGATCGCCTTCGTTCGCCCACAGAAGGGCGCGCCGCGCGCAGGTCGCCTCGTGGGGGGTCGATGAACATGAAACGCCAACAAAAAGCCCTCGGTCTTGCGGCTATCGCCCTTGTTTTGACGGCTTGCGCGCACAGCGAGCCGAGCCCGAACGGGGTCGTCGGCAAGGCCGTTCCGCCGCCCGTCCCGCCCCCGAGCGCAGCGCCCGTGTCCACGGCCGAAGACTTTCGTCGCGAGCCACCAGCGCCCGGCGCAAAAATCCCCTTCGTTCCCCCTGAAATCCTCGAAGAGCGTTTGGAAAACGGCGTGCTCGTGCGCGTCACGCCGCGCGCCGAGCTGCCCATCGTCGCCGTGCAAATCGCCTTCAATCGCGGGGCCTCCGAGGCACGCCCGGGGGTCGGCTCGTTCTTCGGATCGATGCTGCTCTCGGGCACCAAAACGAAGAGCTCGGCGGCCCTCTCCGAGGCGTTTCAAGCGCTCGGCGCGCGCTTTGGAGCCTCCGTCGACATGGACGGTTCGGCCGTCACCGGTCAGGTCCTCACGACCCACCTCCCGGCCCTCCTCGATTTGCTCGCCGAGGTGATCCAAAGCCCCGCCCTCGACGCGAAGGAGATCGAGCGCGAGCGGCGTCGTCGGCTCACCTCGTTGCAACAAGAAAACGACTCGCCCGGCCGGCTTTTGAACCGAAAAGTTGGCGAGGCGCTGTACCCCAAGGGTCACCCCTACGCGTCCACGCTGCTCGGCGACGAAGCGTCCTTGAAGGCGACTACGCGGCCGGATCTGCTGCGATTTCACAACGACGTCTTCGCGCCCGACGCGATGACGATAGCCTTCGCGGGGGACATCACGAAGGAGCGTGCGGTGGCCGAGGCGCGCCGCGTGTTCGGCCGTTGGCGCGGCAAGGCCAAGGTGGCTGTTCCGCCCAAGGACCCAGCGTTCGACGCCAAGGCACCACGCCTCGTAATCGTTGACAGGCCCGGAGCGCCCCAGTCCAACGTGGCAGTTGCGCTCGTCGGTGTCCCGCGCCTCTCCCCGGACTACGACGCGATTCGCGTGATGAACACCATCTTGGGTGGGCAGTTCTCGAGCCGCTTGAACCTCAATCTGCGCGAGAAGAACGCGTATACGTACGGCGCCCGTTCGGGCTTTGACATGCGTCACGGCGCGGGGCCGTTCACGGCAGGGGCCGCCATCCAAACCGCCAAGACCGAGCCCGGTGTGCGCGAAATCCTGGCCGAAATGGCGCGTATTCGCGACGAGCTGGTGCCCGAGCAAGAGCTCCGCGACGCGAAGGTCTACCTCATCGATCAGCTCCCCGCGCGCTTCGAGTCGACGGCGGCCATGGCCTCCACCGCCGCCGACCTTGCCGTCTACGGGCTGCCGAAGGACGAGATTGCCACCTTGCCAGCGCGGCTCGAGCGCGTGACGCAAGCCGATGTGCAGCGCGTGGCCCAAAAATACCTGGTGGCCGACAAGCTCTGCATCATCGTGGTCGGCGACGCGAGCGTCGTGCAAAAAGGCCTGGAAACGCTCGGCGTTGGCCCCGCAGAGCTGGTCTCGCCGCCCGCCGCAAAGAAGTGACGCCTACCAGAAGCATCGAGTTTGGTTGGAGGTTTCAGCCCATGAATCGACTGTCCGTACGTGCCCTGTCCATCGCAGCCGTCGTGCTCAGTGCCCTGGGCTCCTTTGGTTGTGAGCTCGTGGCCGACGTCGACTCCACCGCCATTCCGGGCGAGGGTGGCGCGCCCGGAACCGGCGGCGAGGGTGGCGGCGTCGTGGCGACCGGCACCGGGGGTGGTGGAGGTCAGGGAGGTCAAGGCGGGCAAGGCGGGCAAGGTGGTGGGCAGGGAGGCCAGGGAGGTCAGGGAGGGCAGGGCGGAGGCTGCGTCGATCCGGCCACCGACTGCCCAGCGACCGGCAACGAGTGTCTCCGTGCAGTCTGCGACAATGGGGTGTGCGCCACCGCGCCGGCCCCCGCGATGACGGCCTTGGCGCAGCAAACCGCGGGCGATTGTCAAGAGGTGCAATGCGACGGGCAGGGAGGCACGGTCAGCGTCGCGGTCCTGAACGATCCGCTCGATGACGGAAACGACTGCACCCTCGACACGTGCTCGAACGGCGCCCCGAGCTACGTCTCCGAGCCCGTGCTGCTGCCCTGCGGCCAAAACGGCGGCCTGTATTGCGACGGCGCCGGGAGCTGCGTCGAGTGCGTGACCGGCGCCCAGTGTTCGTCCAGCGTGTGCGATCCCAACGCCAAGGTGTGCGTTGCGCCGACCTGCGTCGACACGGTGAAGAACGGCAACGAGACCGACAAGGACTGCGGCGGCATCGACTGCGCGGCCTGTGGCAATGGCAAGGTCTGCGCCTTCGGCTCCGACTGCACCAGCAAGGTATGCACCGGCAATGTCTGCCAGGCGCCCACCTGCCTGGACAACGTCAAGAACGGCAACGAGACCGACAAAGACTGCGGCGGAGGCACCTGCGCGGCGTGCATCGTTGGTCAGATCTGCAGCGTGGGCAGCGACTGCCAGACAGGCTCGTGTCAAGGCGGCCTGTGCGCGTCCGCGAACTGCAACGACGGCGTGATCAACGGCGGCGAGACCGGCGTGGACTGCGGCGGAAGCTCGGGTTGCGGGGCCTGCCCCGCGGGTCAGCCCTGCACCACGATGGCGGACTGCACGAGCTTGGTCTGCACGACCAACGTGTGCCAAGCGGCCAGTTGTGTCGACGGCGTGTTGAACCAAGGGGAGACCTTGGTGGACTGCGGCGGTCCGAACTGCGCGGCCTGCCCGACGTGCTCCGACGGCATCCAGAACCAAAACGAAACCGGTGTGGATTGCGGCGGTCCGAACTGCGCGGCCTGTCCGACGTGCGCGGACGGCATCCAGAATCAAGGCGAAACGGGCGTCGACTGCGGCGGTCCGAACTGCGCGGCCTGCCCGACGTGCTCCGACGGTATCCAGAATCAAGGCGAAACGGGCGTGGACTGCGGCGGCCTGATCTGCACGGCCTGCGCGACGTGCTCCGACGGTATCCAGAACCAAAGCGAAAACGACGTGGATTGCGGCGGCCCCTGTGCGGCGTGCCCGACGGTTCTGTTGTTTTCGGGCGGCGCATCCTCCGCGCTTGGCGGTGAGCTGTTCAGCTCCGGAACCTGGACGACCACGAGCTTCAGTGGCGCCAAGACGGTGAGCAACGTCGCGTTGG
>CAYLJT010000351.1:0-3848 GCA_964383995.1 uncultured Polyangiaceae bacterium | reverse complement strand
ACCTGGACGACCACGAGCTTCAGTGGCGCCAAGACGGTGAGCAACGTCGCGTTGGCCTTCCACAGCAGCGGCGATGCCATCGGCCTCATGCGCTTCACCGAGATTGGCAACGCCGACGACAACCATATCCAGGCCACCACCTGGTCGCCCGCAGCCGGTTGGTCGACCCTCGCCAACATCGGCGCGGGGATCACCACGCAAGGCGCACCTACCCTCGCCGGCGGATCCGTCGTCCACGGTGCCTTCCATGGCATGGACTTCAAATATTACTACCTGGCCTGGCAAGGTACCGCCATCTCCCCGGTCGCCGAGCAGGTCGGTGTGGTGCAAAGCGCCGGTCCTGCCCGGCCTTCCATCGCGGCCCTCGGCGCCGACGCAACGCTGGCCTTTGCGGCCGACACAACGAACGTGCTCAGCGCGCAAGATCGCCTTGCCGGTGTGTGGGCCTCGTCGACCAGTGTCACCGGCGTCATCGACTTCGCCGTACCTCCCACCCTCGTCGCACTGACCACCGGCCCCGAGCTGATGGTGGTTTGGATGGAGTCGACCCAAATCAAGTTCGCCACGCGTACGACATCCACCTGGTCCGCGCCCGCCGACATCACGAACGGCTTCACCAGCGACCCGGTGGCCCTCGCCGCCTTGCCAGGAGGTGATGCGGTGCTCGCCTTCCGCGGCACCGACGGCAAGGCGTACACGGCCCTGTACACGGCGGGCGTGTGGTCCAGCCCGACCGCCCTTGCCACTCCGAACGTGTCCATCGTGGGTAGCCCCGCCCTGGCCCCGGGTATCGGTGCGGTCACGGCTGAAATCGCCTACGTCGCAGCGGCGGACACGGCGGTCTACCATGCCCGCCTCACGGGCGGCGTATGGTCCGTCCCGGTCCTCGTCGGTGGCTCGGGTCAAACCGGCGTGGCCCTCGCGTCCAAGCCCTAACGCGGCACCCTGGGCGCAGACCTCGCGCCCTGGAATGGCGCATGCTGGCACAAGTTTGCTGGCACAACGCCCCAAAAATCCCGCGAAATTCGCCCTAGGCTTGGCGCAAGGCGCTGGCCCGCCCGATGCTATAATGACTCTTGCCAAAAGAACCCGAGGCCCCCGCGGCACGGTCGTTTCGTCGAGGAGATCGCCATGACTTGGAGCTTAACGAACACTTGGTCGAAAGCAGCGCTGCTGGGCGCCATTCTGACCTCCGCCTTCTTGACCGGTTGCGCGGACGAAGAAACGAGCAGTGGTGGTAACGGACACGAGTTCATCTCGGACCGACCCCAATCGAACAACTATCCCGGAGGCGAGGACGCGGGTGGGGACACCTCTTCCGGAACCGGCACATCCGGCGCGGGCGGCGGCTCCTCCAGCAGCGGCGGCAATGCAGCCCCCGACGACCCCGAGCGCGAGATCGTCGAAGCGGACATCATCCAGGTCCACGACAATCTCCTCTACGCCCTCTCCCAATACGGCGGTCTGACCATCGTCGACATCTCCAAGCCCGAGCAGCTCGAAGTGGTGGGAAGGTACCCCGTCGAAGGCTCGCCCTTCGAGATGTACCTCAAAGATGGCCTCGTCTACGCCATGTTCAACAACTGGACGCAGTACATCTACGACGACGCCTACGGCTACTCCTACGTCACGTCGAGCCGCCTCGAGGTCATCGACGTCACGAACCCCGCCGATCCCACCAAGGTAAGCTCGTTCGATCTACCCGGCTCCGTCGCCGACTCCCGTCTCGTGGGCGACATCCTGTACACCGTCACCTTCGAGGACGGCTATTGTTGGGGCTGCGGCACGCAGCCCAACACCACGGTCACCTCGCTCACCACGGCCGATCCCGAGGCCGTCGGCATCGTCGATCAGCTCACCTACGGCAGCGACGACCCCTACGGTTACGGCTGGTGGCGCCGCAGCATCCACGTCAACCAAGACCGCATCTACGTGGGCGGCATCGAATGGGATGGCAACGGCTACGGCCACTCCACCATCCAGGTCATCGACATCTCGTCCCCCAATGGCATCCTGGTCGAGGGCGCCACGGTGGAGGCCGCCGGCCAGATCGAGAGCCGCTGGCAGATGGACGAGCTCGACGGCTACCTGCGCGTGATCAGCCAACCCGGTGTCTGGGACACCAGCGAGGCTCCCAAGGTGCAGACGTTCACCGTCGTGTCCAGCGACGACGTCACGCCGCTCGCCACGCTCACCCTCGACCTTCCCATGCCCGAGCGCCTGCGCAGCGTGCGGTTCGACGGCCCCAAGGCCTACGCCATCACCGCCGTGCAGCAAGACCCCTTGTTCACCATCGACCTGAGCAACCCCGCCCAGCCGGTGCAGCGCGGCATGCTCGAAATGCCGGGTTGGGTCTACCATATGGAGCCCCGCGGCGATCGCGTTTACGCCCTCGGCTTCGACAACGGCAACACGGAAGGTTCGCTCGCGGTCTCCTTGTTCGATGTCTCGGACCTCGACAACCCGACCATGATGCAACGCGTGAACTTCGGCGGTGACTGGGGCAGCGTGCCCGAGGATCAGGACCGCATTCACAAGGCCTTCAAGTTCGTCGACGAGCTCGGCATGTTGCTCGTGCCCTACAGCTCCTGGAGCTACGACGAGTCCCAGGGTTGGGGCTGCGGCTACACCTACGAGAGCGGTATTCAGCTCATCGACTTCACGGAAGACACCCTGGTTGCCCGTGGCCTGGCCAAGGTCAGCGGCTACGCCCGTCGCGCCTTCATCGCCAATGGTAGGTTGTTCTCTGTCTCGGACGCCGACGTCCGCAGCTTCGACGTCGCCGACCGCGATGCCCCTGTCCAGAAAGACCTCTTGCCGCTCTCCGTGAGCGTCGAGCAAGCCCTCAAGGTCGGCTCCTACGTCGTGCGCTTTACCCACGACTGGTGGAGCGGCGAGGCCCGTCTGGAGACGGCCCCCATCGCCGACGCTGCGACCGCCGACCCGATCGGCAGCCTTGATCTGTCCGCCCTCGCCGGTGATCAGGATAACTGCGGCTACAGCTACTTCGGTGCGCGCGCGTTCGCCTACGGCAGCTATGTCTACCTCGTGCGCTCCGGCTGGGACACCCAGACCTACGTCGACGTCATCGACGTGTCGAACCCCGCCGCGCCGACGCGCACGGGTCAGCTCGTGGTGCCCTTTTCGACCGACGTGTACGGCTGGTGGGGAGGCTTCAACGTGACGGGTAGCCGCCTCGTGCAGCTCGGGACGACGCTCGTCGCGCAGCGCGTGCCCTACGAAGAAATCACCTACGACGACCAATACTACGTCATCAACGAGAACGCTTACCTGGAGGTCTTCGACCTGTCGAACCCGAATGACCCGCAGCACGCGAAGACCATCAAGCTCCCGAACGCCCAGGGGCACACGCCGCTCATCGTGGACGGTAGCGACGTGGTCACCTCCCACTGGGTGCCGCTCGCCTTCGATCCGGACAAGGTCAAGTTCTACGCGGACCGCACCACCATGACGACGCCCTCCGCCCCGGTGGTGCACAGCCCCGTCAACATCCCCGGCTCGATCCTCGCGGTGGACGGCCCCACGGGCAACCTCCTGACCATGGACTACGACGCGCACAGCATCGAGAACGTGACCTGGGAGACCTGCTACCAGATGTTCGGCTACGACGTGCGCTTCGAGTACTACGACCCGAACAACTACGACTACAACGGGCCCGGCGTCTGCACCTGGTACGAGCGCTCGCTCAACCTGGTCGGCATGAACCCGTCGTACGCCACGCTGCTCGACGAGGATCCGATCGCGCAAGGAACCTACGTGGGTCAGGTCTATGCCGGCGACGACCGTGTGTTCGTGGAGATGTCCCACTACGACTACACCGGCAACAG
>CAYLJT010000350.1:0-8680 GCA_964383995.1 uncultured Polyangiaceae bacterium | reverse complement strand
GTCCCAATTTTGGCAGAACTTGCAGGCCAGGTTGCAGCCCGCCGTTCCGAACGAGAACACGCTGGAGCCAGGGTAGAAATGGGCGAGGGGCTTCTTTTCGATGGGATCGATGCAAAACCCCGACGAGCGACCGTAGGTGGTCAGGGCCATTTGTCCGCCCTGGTTTTGACGGACGAAACACAATCCTCGCTGCCCGTCGGCCAGCACGCAGTCGCGAGGGCAGAGGTCACACTGGAGCCTGCCATCGGGCAGCGCATGGTAGTAGCGAGCCTGGTAGTCGCCTGGAACGACAACGTTGTCCATGTCAGTCTCCCTTGCGCTGGTAGCCCGGCTCGTGGACGGCCTCCGCGGTAAACCTGGACACGCGGATGTCGGACGACCAACCATGCTCGGGGAAGCCTGCCTTGCGCTTCAGCTCACGCAAGAACAGCTTCGGATCGGGCAAGACCTCCCACATTTGCGGGATGAACGTGCCACCCGCGCGCCCTTTGCGCAGCACCACGCCGTCCTTGCCTGGACGGAGGGCGGCGAGGGTCTCCTCTTCGCTGCGCACATCCAGCGCTTCGAGCGGGGACAGCACGGTCACCTCGATGGCGATCTGGTCGAGCTCGCGCGCGTCGAGGGGGCCGAAGCGCGGGTCGTCGAAGGCGGATGCCAGGGCGTTCTTGCGCACGTCGGCGCCCAGGGGTTGGTGGGCCGTCAAGCTGCCAATGCAGCCCCTCAGATGCTCGCCCCGACGTAGCGTCACGAAGGTGGCGCCGGGGGCTTGCAAGAACGCGTCGTCGGGGAGCACGAAGGGCTCGTTCAAGAGGGCCTCCCGCAAAGCGCCGCGGGCGATACGAAGGAGCGTCGTGCCTTGTTCGGTGCTGAGCATAGAGACCTCCTTGCAATGTAACACCCTCGCCGGGGCGGGGCGGAAAATCGGCTTGGGTTTGAGCCTTCTTGGTTGACGGATAGCGGGGCTCGCCTACCATTCAGGTCGACTAGGCTTCCAACTTGCGGCAGGTGCTTCCCATGCGATTCCATGTTCCGGTGCAATGGTTCGTCGCGGTTACGGTCATGGGCTGCGGCGGAACTGCCGTAGTCGAGTCTGGGGCGGGGGGCGCGGGCGGCACGTCGTCGGTGACTTCGACCAGCCAGGTTGCCACTAGCTCCTCGGGCATCGGAGGCACGAGCTCCAGCGGCAACAGCTCCGCCTCCAGCGGCAACAGCTCCGCGGTCACGACGAGCGCGGACACGGCTGTGTCGAGCGGCGTCACGTCGACGGGGTCGGGGCCGAGCGATTGCGATGGCACAGGCGATTGTGGTGACTCCACGACGGGGTGCATTGGCTGCGCGGTTACCGGTCCTTGCGCCGACGCCTACGACACGTGCGCGGCCGACCCCGCGTGCATCGAATTTGCGGGCTGCGTTTCTGGCTGCCAAATGCCGCCCGATCCGGCGTGCCTCGGCGACTGCGCGATGCAGAGTCCCGGCGGCGCCGAGCTCTACTTCCAGCTCGCCGACTGCGCCATCTGCCAGCAATGCGCTTCGGACTGCGCCCAGAACGCCTTTTGGGACTGCGCGTTGCCTCCACCCTGACCTGACCCGAATCTTACCTTACCCAACCCCGAACAACCGCGCGAGCTCCAAGCAGCGGGCGTTGTGCGGCACCCCTTCCAGAAAGCGCGCGCGCGTCGCCGGATCGCCCAACAGCGCGGCGCGCTCTTCGAGCCTTGCCTTGGCCACTGCCAACACGCCCCGGGCGGCGCCCCTCCGGCCCGTACCTTCCAAGGCCTCGGCGAGGGCTACCGGGACCAGGGACTCCAGCTCCTCCAGACCACCCAGTTGTTCGACCAGCGCCGCCGCCTCCGAGGCCGCCTCCAGCGCCTCGTTGCGCCGGTCGGCAGCGAGCAGCGTGCGCGCAAGCCAGGCCGAAGCCACCGCCCGCTGCGGTGCGGCGGCGCCCGAAGACACGATCACCCTCCGCGCTTCGGTCTCGGCCGATGCCAGATCACCCGCGAGGAAGGCGACCATGGCAAGGTATGTCCGAGACGCGTTTTCCAGGCGCGGATCACCGAGCTCGCGGAAAGCTTGGGTAGACTCCGCCTCCACCTCGCGCGCCGCGGATAGACGACCGGTGAAGGCCATGACCACGCCGAGGTTCTGGAGCGCCAGGGGTACGATGGTCGAAAGGCCCATGCGCCTCGCGGCGTCGAGGGCCCTTGCCAACGCGGTCTCGGCCTCCGGGTAGGCGCCAAGCTCGGTGTACGCGCAGCCCAAATTGCACGAGGTAAGGCAGGCGGCCCTGCGATCGCCGACGGCCTCGAAGCTCTCGATGGCAAGGTGGTGGTGCTCCACGGCCGTCGCCAGGTCGCCCTGCTGCTGGCTCGATAGCGCGTGCATCTGGTGCAGGCGGGCCAGGACCACCGGATCCAGCTGGCCCGCCCGGGGCACGAGGGCGTCGATGCGTTGCGTGATGGCCGTCGCGCCCGTGGCATCGCCGACGTAGCGCAGGTGCACGGCAGCCGGCACCAGGCTCGCGATGTGCGCGCCGACCGATGTCGGGGTGGGATCGACGAGCAAAAGGCGGTCGGCGAACCTCCGTACGTCGTTGATCTGACCCTTCCTACCATAGGCGGCGATGGCCTCCCGGGCGGCATGGAACCAGGGCGTTTCGCCCTGGGGCAGCAGGTTGATGGCTTCCTCGGCGGAGAAGGCGGCCTCGGTCAGCTCGCCGCGCCAGCGGTGGGCTTCGGCCGCGATCAACCGGGCCTCGCCGCGCACCCAAGCGTCCTCCGCGAACCTGCGGCTGGTCTCCGCATGGTCGATGGCATGACCGAAGTCGTTGCCGCGCAGGGCCTTGTCCGCGGCCCTCAGATGGAAGACCGCCGCGCGGTCCGGCGCGTCCCCGCGCTCGAAGTGCAAAGCCAGGATGGCAGGATCGGCCTCACCCGCGTTTTCCAGCCAAAAACCCGCCAAACGGTGGCCGACGGCGCGGTCCGAGTCGGTCAGGGTCGCGTAGGCCGCGTCTCGGACAAGCGCGTGCCGGAAGGTGTACTCTTCCTCGCCTGGAAAGCTCGCCGCGCTGCGCCGCGTGATCACCTCCGCGGAGGTCAGGGCGTCCAGCGTGCGCACCACGGTCGCTTGTTTCGTGATGCCTCCGAGCAACGTCTCCACGGCGCCTCGCCAGAAGGCCTGCCCAAAGATGCTGGCCGCGCGCAACACCCGCTTTGGCTCGGGGCCGAGGGCGTCGAGGCGCGCTTGCAGCACGCCGAGCACTGTGTCGGGCAGGGCCTCGCGCGCCCCTTCGGCCACCGCGCGGATCAGCTCTTCCAGGAAGAACGCGTTGCCCTCCGCGCGGCTCAACACGCGCTTCAGGGTCTCTTTGTCGATGTCGTCGCCCAGGGCTTCCCGCACCAGGCGTTCGCTTGCCTTGGGGGTCAGGGGCGCGAGACGAATCTCCTGGGCACCGCGGTCGGCGAACAGCTTTGGAAAACGCTCGCTGACCTCGGGCCGCGCCACCACGAGCACCATGATCGGCTTGTTGGCGAGCTGGTAGAGCGCGCCGTCGACCACGCGGATGGTGGGCAGATCTCCCCATTGGGCGTCTTCCAGGACGAGCACCACCGGGGACTGGTCGGTGAGCGCGTCCAGCCAGTCGACGAAGGCGCGCTTGAGCAGCTCCCCGGCCAGGGCGGCGTCGACGTGCGGTCGGGTCTCTTCTTCCCTTGGAATCCCTGCGATCTCCCCGAGCGGACCCACGGTGCGCAGGGCTGCCTCGACGCCCATGGTAGGCGCCAGCAGGCTGTACAGCTTTTCGCGCAGGATGCCGAGGGGCTCACCGTCCAGGATACCCGCCAGACGCCGGATCGCGGGGCCGAGCAGCCCGAAGGCGGAGCCCGCCGCGAGGGGGCTTCCTCGCGCGAAGAGCACGACGGGCTCCGTTGCGCTCGCGGCGATCCGGGTCAGAAGCTCGTGACGAACGCGCGACTTGCCGATTCCGGTCGGCCCCGTCACGATCATGACACGGGCGAGGGACTCGTCGACGGACTCTTGGAACACCGCCTCCAGATTGGCAAGCTCGCGATCCCTGCCCACGCACGGGGTAGGTTGGCCGACGAGCAAGCGGGGTCCAGGGGTAGATTGCCGCGGCGCGCGCAGCAGCCGACGTCGACCGTCGTCTTCGATCACGAACTGCTCGGAGAGCAGTCTTGCCGTCGGGGCGTCCAGATGAATGGGCAGAGCGAGGCGCGCCGTGCCGAGGGGGGCGTCGCCGTCTTTGGGTAAGATGCTCGCGCCGCGCTCGATGACGTCGCCCGCGATGCCGCCCGCCTGCGCCAACGCCTTGCCGGTCGCGATGGACAGGCGAATGCCGCGGATGCGCGCCGCCGCTGCCAGGGCCGTGCGTGCCGCGCGCACGGCCTCGTCCCCCGCGCTGCGCTCACCTCCGAACAGCGCAATGATGTGCCTGTCCAGGGTCGGGTGGCAACTGGCACCGTGCTCTTCCGCCAAGGACACCAGCATGGAAGATCCTCCGTCCCCGGGCGCCCAGGGCGCGAAGCCGGCGAACATCGCCGTCACGACGCGCTGCTCGCTCGAAGGGGAGAGAGCGACCGACACACGCGCGGTGGGGGCCTCGTCGGCGAGGTCGTCGGGGGGAGCCTCGGCGTCGAGGGGCGCAAGGGCAGCGAGCGCCGCTGCGAGCGCGCGCCCCGAGGCGTAGCGCCCTTCCGGGGCCCGCGAGAGGCATTGCGCGAGCAGCGCGTCGAGGTCGGCCGGCGCCCTCGGCCACACGTCGCGCAAGCGCGGCGCGTCCTGCAAGACGATCTTCGCGAGCACGGCGAACATGTCGTCGCCCACGAACGGACGTTGGCCCGAGAGCAGCTCGAAGAGCACGACACCCAGGGAGAACAGGTCGGCGGCCGAGCTGAGGTGGGTTTGTCCGCGTGCCTGCTCGGGGGCCATGTAGAACGGCGTGCCGACCACCGAGCCCTCGACCGTCAACGTGGACTCGTTGGCGCTGCGCGCGACGCCCAGATCGATGAGCTTTACATATAAAGCACCCGTCGGATCGTTCACCAAAAAGAGATTCGACGGCTTCACGTCGCGGTGCACGATGCCCGCGTCGTGCAACGCCGCGAGCCCCAGCGCCGCTTGCCGAACGATCTCGACGGCAGCGGAGAGACTCGGTCGCTCGCGGCGCTTTCGTTGCGCGAGATCTTCACCGTCGAGCCACTCGACTACCAAGCAGGGTAGCCCCTCGTGATCCACGCCGGAGGCCACGTAGCGCACGACGTTCGGGTGGGTCACCTGCGCCAAGAGCCGCGCTTCGCGCCGAAAACGCTCGGACGAATCGCCGTCGTCGAGCCGCTTGTGAATGCGCTTGACCGCGACTACCGCGCCGGTGCGTCGATCCTTCGCGCGCAAAACCTCACCCCACGCGCCGCGACCCACGCGTTCTTCGAACGCGAATAGGTCTTCGATGAGGGGCTCGTGGGCCATGGCGGTGACGAGGGTACACCTTTTCGGCTATGCTTCGTGGCGTGAGGCTGGACGAAGCGCTGGGGGAGCTCGGACTTTCGAAGACCGCGGACGCGGCCGACGTGCGCAAGGCGTACTTGCGCCTCTTGAAGTCGCGAAAACCGGAGCTGGATCCGGAGGGCTTCATGCGCTTGCGCGAGGCCTTTGAGCTCGTCAACGGCCTGGCCCGCGTCGGCGTCCTTGGCGCCATGGCCAAAGCGGAGGGCTCGCCAGCCAACGACGAAGTGGACAGCACGGTCCATGTCAATACCGAACAACCGAGCACCATCCGCGAAGCGCGCGCCGAGGAGGCACCGCCTTCCGAGCCCGTGGTCACGCAAGAGCCTGCCCCCGCAGCGCCCGATGAAGCGCCCGAGGGCAGCGAGAAGGCAGAAGCGGCCACAGAGGAGCCCCAGCCATCCTCGCCCTCCTGGTCAATCTCGCTCGATCAGCCCAAAGAGGCGGCGGCGACCCTGTGCGACATGTTGGCTTACGCCAAGGCAGGCCACGATGTCCCGCCGCAACTGCCCTTTCTCACCATGGAGGTCTTGCTGCGACTGCACCTCACGGGCTCGCTCAAGACCGCGCGCTCGTTGATGGATGCCTTTGAAGAGTGGCTGTCCGTAACTGCCAATGAGATCCGCTTTCCCCCGGTCATGGCCGTGCGCTGGGCCATGTTGCGAGAGCTGTGGGCGGTTCGCCACGAACTGCCTCTGGAGGTAAGGGCGCCCATCGCACGGGGCATCGCGAGCGGCGATTTCAAGGCGACGCGGAGGGAGCTCGCCCGCTTCCGTGTGCTGGAGCCCGACAGCGCCGAGCGCGCCGCGATTGCCTTGCGCGTACACGCCAGCGTGTTGGCCCCGCGGGTGGCCTCCGCGTTGCAGCGCGTAGTCGAAAACGATCCCCCGGCCCCGGTGCAGCGGCGCTCTGGCCGCTCTCCATGGTGGCTTGTCTTCGTGGCTGTCCAAGTGCTCATGGCGCTGGGGCGCTGTGCGAGCCAAACAAGTTCCATCGGGGCGAGCCCCGGGACCTATCAAGCTCGCCCCCCGACACCTACCTTCCAAGCGGTTGACGCCGACTTCACCCTTCCTCCTCTTGTCAAGACCGTCGTTCGCCAGGCTGAAGACGTGAAACGACCGGACATTGCCATGTACGCCAGAGAGGTAGGGAAGGCCTTGGCGATCGACGACTGCGCGGGGGTCAGCCTCAACATGGCGCTCCTTGCTACCGCGCAATATTCGAGCTCGGTGCCCACTCCCCCCATCCTCGACACGGCTGTTCGAGACATGGAGCGCTTCGTGGCAGACCGCTGCCCTTCACGCCCGACCACACCTTTCGAAGACAAACGATGAGCAACAGCGAAGGCGCCCACATTGGCATTGATCTCGGGACCACGTTCTCCCTGACCGCGGTCATGAAGAACGGCAAGCCCGTGCTTCTACCCAACGGTCTCGGCGAGATCCTCACGCCGAGCGCGGTCAGCGTCACCGACGATGGCAAGGTGCTCGTCGGCGCGCCCGCACGCGCGCGGGCGACCACCCACCCCCAGCAAACGGCCCTTGCGTTCAAGCGCGACATGGGCACCTCCCGAACCGTGACTTTGGGTGGGAAGACCTTCACCCCACAAGAGCTTTCTGCCCTGGTGCTAGCCGCTTTGAGGGACGACGCCGAGGCTGCCCTCGGCTGCAAGGTGACCGAGGCCGTGGTGACCGTCCCTGCCTACTTCGGCGATCAACAACGGCAAGCCACGCGCGACGCCGCGGCCATCGCGGGCCTGCACGTCGAGCGCATCATCAACGAGCCGACGGCCGCCGCCCTTGCCTACGGTCTGCACGAAAAAGACCGGGATTTGCGCGCGATCGTGCTCGATCTCGGGGGTGGCACCTTCGACGTGACCGTGGTGGAGATCGTGGAAGGTATCATCGAAATTCAGGCCACCGCGGGCGACGCCCGGCTCGGTGGTGACGACTTCGACGCCGCCCTGGCCGCCCACTTCGCGGAGCGCATCGCGAGGGAAAACGGCGTCGATCTGAGGGAAGACGCCAAGGCCCAGGCGCGGCTCCGGGAGGCCGCCGAGCTCGTCAAGAAACGCCTGACAGACCTGGAAAGCACGACCTTACCTTTGGTTGCTCTACCCAAGCCGCGGGGTGGCAGCCTCGACGTGGAGCTTGGGCTCACGCGCGATCAAGCCGAGGAGGTGTGGGCGCCCTTGCTCGACAAAATGCGCGGCCCGATCCGGCGCGCGATGTCCGATGCGGGCCTGTTGCCAGGGGCGGTGAACGAGGTGCTGCTCGTCGGGGGCTCGTCGCGCATGCCCTGCGTGGCGCGCTTGGCCGCTCAGCTCTTTGGGAAGCTACCCCTGCGATCCTTACCACCCGATGAAGCGATCGCCCTCGGCGCGGCGGTGCAAGCCGCGCTCAAGAAGGGTGACGAAGCCGTGAGCGATATGGTGGTGACCGATGTCGCGCCGTTTACGTTGGGCATCTCCACCGTCTCCGAGTTTGGAAGCGAGCGCGTCGCAGGCATTTTTTCGCCGATCATCGATCGCGGTACGGTCATCCCGGTGAGCCGCGTCAACCGTTTTTCTACCGTGGAGGATGGTCAGAAAGAGCTCCGCGTCGAGGTGTACCAAGGTGAGCACTCGCTGTGCAGCGACAACCGCAAGCTTGGCGACTACCTCATCAAGGGTATCCCGCCCAAGCCCGCCGGCGACGCGTCGATTGACGTGCGCTTCACCTACGACCTGAACGGTATTCTGGAGGTGGAGACGACGGTGGTCGCCACCGGCAAGAAGGAGGTGCTGGTGATCGAGTCTTCCCCTGGCAGGCTCTCGAAGGCCGAGCTGAAAAAAGCCATGGAAGCCATGGCCAAGCTCAAATTCCACCCGCGGGACGCGCTGCCCAATACAACCGCGCTCGCGCGCGCGGACGCGCTCTACGTCGAGCTGAGCGGTCCTGCGCGCGAACGTCTCGGACATGCCATCGCCATGTTCCGGGCGGCCCTCGCCTCGCAAGATGGCAAGAACATCGAGTCGACCCGCGACATCCTCGTGGTTTTGACGGCGTCGTTGAGGCGCGGGTAAGAGCGCGTACGCCCCTGGATGCTCGCCGCGCTCCCATTTCCGAACGACGTGTGGCAGGGTAGGGCGGTGCCGACGTCACGCTCTGCTCTGCTCATC
>CAYLJT010000349.1:0-8692 GCA_964383995.1 uncultured Polyangiaceae bacterium | reverse complement strand
ACCCTACGCCGCGTCGCTTCGCCGCGCGGCGCGCAGGGCGACTTGTCTCGCCGCGGAGGTGGTGCGACCTTCGGGGCATGGGCATCTTCGACCGCATGGGCAAGGTCATCTCCAGCAACGTCAACGCGCTTCTCGACAAAGCGGAGGACCCTCGAAAAAACATCGATCTTGTCGTCGACGAGATGAAAGATCAGCTCCGGGCGGGGAAAAAAGAGCTGATCGAGGCGATGGCCGCGGAAAAGACGCTGCGCAAGAAGGTCGACGAGCTCGATGCCGAGGCGCAAAAGTGGGACAAACGGGCGGAGCTTGCGCTGCGGGCGGGCGACGAGGCCCTGGCTCGCGAGGCGCTCGTGCAAAAGAAGCGGGTGGTCGCGGAGCGCGACAAGGCCGAGGCTCTGCGCGGGGAACAGCGCGCCGCGGCGTTGAACATGAAGGCCGAGCTCGAGCGCATGGAGGCCAAGCAGAAAGAGATCGAAGCGCGCAAGGGCACCATCGCCGCACAGGTGACGCAGGCCCGTGCGGGCGGCGGCGCGGAGGGCCTCGGCGCCAAGCCCGGCGGCGGCGCCTTCGAAGAGTTTCGGCGGATGGAAGCCCAAATCGACGGTCACGAGATGGAAGTCTCGGCGGCGCGCGAGGTCGAAGACGCTTTGCGCGGACCGGGCATGGACAAGAACGATCTCGAGGCGAAGTTCGCGGCCCTGGAAGGCCGGGGCGGTGGCAAGTCCGCGACGACGAGCCCGGAGGTCGAAGACGAGCTCGCCGCACTGAAAAAGCGCGTACGAATTGGCTCTTAAGGTCGCACGTATTTCGCCGTCGGCCCCCGCATCGCGATAGCATGCGCGGGTGTCTGAGCGGCTCGTCGTGACGTTCCAAGGAATCGTCGCTCCCAAAAAGGCGGGTGTGAGCGATCACCCCGCGCGGGCGCTGTCGCTCTTCAAACAAGCCGAGGCGTTGGGCGGCACACTCTGCGCCTGGAGCGCCGAGTCGTTCTCGTTCTCCTTCGACGTGGACGACGTGGAAGAGGCCATCACCCTCGCGCTGAACGCGTCCCACGAAATCGTGCCCGAAGAAGAGCGCTTTGGCGTGGGCATCAAACAGGGCGATCTGGCGCCGCTCGGGGAGTCCACGTCCCCATTTTGGGGGCCAGCGCTCGTCGGCGCGGGGGCCCTCGCGCGCGCCGCCTATCCCGGCGAGGTGCTGCTCGACCCGGAGCTACCGGCCCTGCGCGCAGGCGATTTGCTGATCACCGGGAGCCGTTTGAGCGCGGAAAACGGCTTTCGTGTGCGGGGCTCGCGCCTCGATCCGGTGGAGCCTTTTCGCCGCGAAGCGATGGCCAACGTCGCGCGCCTCGCGGAGCCACCGCTCATCGGGTGCGACGGCGTGTTCGAGCAGCTCCGTGTGCCCCACGGCGCGATGGGCGTGGTGCGCGCAGACCGAGGCGCGGGCGGCAGCCGCTTGCTCGCCGAGTGGACCGACCGTTTATCGCCCTGGCGCGTGCTCTTGATCACGCCGGTGGGGGCGGGGCGCGAGCCGCTCGGCGCCGCGCGAAACGCCCTTTCTCGCTCGTTGGCCCTCTATGGCGCGCCACCGTTGCCCTCCAAGTTGCGCGGCGTCCTCGACCGCGTTCTGGCCGGAGAAGGGGCAGATCTGTGGTCCGTCGCCGAGCTCCTCGATGCGTGGCTCGGCTCGGCTGAAGATCGCTCGGGCGTGCTCGCCGTCGACGACGCGGGCGACATCGACACGCCGACCCTCGAAGCAGTCGCCAGCGCGGTCTCGGTTCGCGGGCGCTTCCGCATGCTGCTTCGCCTCGAAGCGCAGGGGCCCATGCCCGACGCGTTCGCGGCGATTCCGATGGGGCCGGCCCTCGTCATTGGCCCCCTCGCCCGCGAAAACGCCGAGCGCTTGGCGGCCGCGTTTACCGGAGGCGCGCTGAGCGAGGACGCCCTCGTGCGCTGGACACGTCGTGGCAAGGTCTCGCCCCTGGCCCTGCGCGAAGCCATCGCCGAGGGCATCACCTCGGGCGATCTCTGTTGGGCAGGGGAAGTCGCCGTGCCGCGTCGACGCATCGCGGGCCGGGGACGAAGTGCGGGGGCCCACGAGTGGATCGCGCGGCGTGTGCGGCGCGCGCCAGCCGAGCTGCGCGCCCTGTTGACCGGCCTGGCGATCCTCGGTGGCGATGCCTCGGACGCGATGCTCGACGACATCACCGCCGCGCAGATAGGAAGCTCGGCCCGCGTTTCTCAGTGGGAAAATGCCGTTTTATCCGAAGGCTGGGCCGTTCGTCCCGAGCCAGGCTGGCTCAAACTGAAATCGCGTACGGCCGTCGACGCGTTGGTCGGGGTGCTCGATCCGGCCACGCGCCGCGCGTGGCACGCCACGGCCGCCTCCACCATCGAACAGCACGGCGGGCTGCTTTCCCGCGCGGACGCCGCCTTTCACGCGGCCCAAGCCGGCAACGCGGCGCGCGCTGCGGCCCTGGCCCTGGCCACGTCCCAGGTTGCGGCCACGGCCGGGCTCGAGCTCGCTTCCTCGACGTTGTTCGCGTTCGCCAAGGCGCAGGACCCAGAAATCGTCATGCGCCTGCGGGGCGGCGCAGCCGACGCCACGCCGATCGTGCCCATTTCGATCGCCGACGAGCCCACGGTTTCGGCTGATCAACCGCCCGAATTTCTCGCCATCGATCTGGAGCCGTCCGACCTCATCAGCGCGACGACGTTCGACCGAGGCGTAGATTCGACGCGAAGCGCGCACGAGCCCGCGGACTCGATGCTGATGACGAGCGAATCCCCCGCGTTGAGCCGCGCCGGCCTCGAAGAAGCCACAAAAGAAGCGCTTTTGGCCGGCGACCTACAAACCGTCGAGGCCTTGCTCGGGGAGCTTGGGGCGAGCGGGCACCGAACCGCGATGGTCGAGCGTCTCTCCGCGCTCATCGCGCTCGGCCGCGGCGGCCAAACCGACTCCCTCCGACGCCTCGCCCTCGCCGCAGACGCTCCGGTCTCCCCCGAAAAGAAGGCGCGCGCGCAGCTAGCGTTCGCTGTCGCCCTCGCCAGCGCCGACGACGCGCACCAGGCCCTGCTCATGGCCCTCACCGCCCTCGCTTCGGCGCGGCAAGCCGAAGACGTCACGGGTGAGCAAGCCTGCATGCGCTTCTTGGCGAAGCTGTCGGCGTCCGCCGGCCACGAGCTCGCCGCTGCAACATGGCTCCGCCAAACCACGCGCGCGGGCCGGACACCGTCCCGACCGGCCCTGCGCTAGCCGAAATCAGCGCGCGGTTTCTTCGTGGGAGGGCTCGACGAGCTCCACCAACAGGCCGCCCGTCGCCTTGGGATGCACGAAGGCCACCTTGTGCCCCCGCGCGCCCACGCGAGGCGCCTTGTCGATGAGGGGGACACCGAGCGTCTCCAAAAACGCGAGCGCTTCCTCGATGCCCTCCACCTCGATCGCGACGTGGTGCAAGCCCGGCCCACGCTTGTCGAGGAACTTGAGCAGCCCCTCGTTCCCCTTGGGCTGAATGAGCTCGATGCTCGTTTCGCCCAAGGGCAAGAGCGCCGCTTCCGTTCGCTGCGAAGCGACCAGCTCACGCTCCGCGGCCTCGATGCCGAACACGTCGCGATAGCGCGCAAGCGCCTCGTCCATGTCGTGCACGGCGACCGCGACGTGGTCGATTTTCTTGATTTTCAGCATCGACGTGCGGCGCCCGGACGCCGGGAGTCAGGACGACCGCTTAGTTGGCGTCGGAAGCGCCGTCCTTGCAGTTGGCGTAGGACTCGTACTCGTCGCCGCAGCTACCGATGTCGATGTTGCCATCGTTGCAGTCGATCTTGTCGCCCACGCACTCGATATACTTGTCCCAAGGGTCGCCACAGTCGTACGCGGCGGCCACGTCTTCTTCTCCATCAAGTTGGGCAACGCACGCGTCGATGTCCGCGTCGTTTCCACCTTCGCATTGAATGGTCTGCTCGCAGATGTCCGAATGGAGGCCGCTGCAGCCCATCGAGGTCAGCACCAGCGCGAGGCCCACTAGGGTGAACGAAATATTTTTCATGCGCCGTTGGTTATCGGCGCCCAATCGGGAAGTCAACGTTCGCGCACGCCTCGGGCCTACGTGGGCCTTGACAGCGGCCCTTGTGAGCTTTCTTGCGTTCGTGACCGGCTGCGCCGACAGCTTCTGCGAAAACCAGTGCGATTGCTCGGGCGGTTGCACGGACCAGGAGCTCTCGACGTGCGAGTCGGAGGAGTCGAAGAGCGAGTCCGCCGCGCAGTCCGCGGGCTGCGGCGCCGTCTACGAGGAGCTGCAGTGCTGTTTGGAGGACAGCTACGAGTGCAAAGACGGTGTCTACCGGAGCACGGGCTGCTCTCGTGAGTACACCAATTATTTGAGCTGCCTAGACAAGCCCTAGGTGCCGAGCTACTGCCGGCCGATGCAGCATCCCTATGCGGACTTCGTGCACCGCGTGGAAAAGCCGGCGCGCTACGTGGGCGGCGAGGCGGGGCAAATCGTCAAGGCTTGGACCGACGTCGAGGCGACGTTCTGCCTGGCATTCCCGGATGTTTACGACATCGGCATGAGCCACCTGGGCTTCAAGATCTTGTACGACATCTTGAACCGCGATCCGCGGACCCTCGCCGAACGCTGCTATTGCCCCTGGAAAGACATGGAGCGCGAGCTCCGCGCGCGGGGGCTGCCGCTGGTCTCCCTCGAAAACGCGCGTCCGCTGCGGGACTTCGATGTGGTCGGCTTCTCGCTGCAATTCGAGCTCACCTACTCGAACGTCCTGACCATGCTCGATTTGGGGGGCATTCCGCTGCGCTCTGCGGCGCGTGGCGAGGACGATCCGCTGGTCGTCGCGGGCGGGCCCACGGCGACCCACCCCGAGCCCATCGCGCCGTTCATCGATGCCTTCGTGATCGGCGACGGCGAAGAGAAAGCGACCGAGGTGGCGCTCACCTGGACGCGCCTGAAGCGCGAAGGAAAGAGCCGAAAAGAGAGGCTCTTGGCGATCGCGAAGCTCGGCGCGGTGTACGTCCCGTCACTCTACGAAACGCGGCTGGATCCTGACACGGGGCTCACCGTCGTCGACCGTGTGCAGGTGCCCGAGGCGCCCCTGCCGGTGGAGCGAAGCCTGGTCGATCTCAAGCAGTTTCCCTTCCCCGCCACGGGCCCGGTCGGAGGGCCGGAGGCCATCTTCGATAGGCTGTCGGTCGAGGTCGCGCGGGGCTGCACCGAAGGCTGTCGATTTTGCCAAGCGGGCATGATTTACCGCCCTGTTCGCGAGCGCGATCCCAACGAGATCGTCGACACCGTCATGCGCATGGTCGAACAATCCGGCCAAGACGAGGTCTCGCTCACCGCGTTGTCGACGGCCGATGTCTCCTGCATCGCGCCCCTGATCAAGACGGTCGCGGGCCGCTTGGCGGAGCAAAAGGTCACGCTCGGTGTGTCGTCGCTGCGCGCCTACGGTTTGGAGCCCGATCTGCTCGACGAGCTCAAACGCGTGCGTGCGACGGGCCTCACGTTCGCGCCGGAGGCGGGCTCCCAACGCATGCGCGATGTGGTGAACAAGAACGTGACCGAAGAGCAGCTCCACGAGACCGCCGAGCGCGTGTTCTCGCGGGGCTGGGACCGCATGAAGCTCTACTTCATGGTGGGCCTGCCGACGGAGACCGACGAGGACGTGCGCGGCATCGTCGAGACGGGGCTACGCACCGTCAGCGTGGGTCGCAAGGGGGGCAACAAGCGCGCTGAGGTGACGGTCAGTGTCTCCACGCACGTGCCCAAGCCGCACACGCCCTTTCAATGGTGCGCGATGGACACGCTCGAAGAAATCGGGCGAAAACACAGCCTTTTGCGCGCGACCGCGCGGGGTCACAAGGCCCTCAAGCTGCGCACCCACGGCGCTGACGCGAGCGTCCTCGAAGGGGTCTTTGCGCGTGGCGATAGGCCCCTCGCCGACGTGTTGGAGCGGGCCTATCACAACGGCGCGCGCTTCGACTCGTGGGACGATGAGCTGAAGCTCGAGGTGTGGAACGAGGCCTTCGCGCACTTCGGGATCGATCCCAAACGCTACTTGGGCACCATCCCCGTGACCGCGCGGCTGCCTTGGGATCACATCGATGTCGGCCTCGAAGAAGGCTTCTTGGCGCGCGAGTACCGCGCCGCGCTGCAAAGCCGCTTGAGCCCGCCGTGTGGCAAGGCGGTCGGCGCCTTCGTGCACGCGAACAACCTCGCCGATGCGAAGGCCGATCAACGCCGACTGGTTTGTTACGACTGCGGCGTGGCCTGCGACATGACCGCGATGCGCGACGAGCGCATCGCCTACCTCGAAGCCATCGGGGCGGAGACGGCCGAGAGCACATTCTTGCCTCCGGAAGCCTTGATTCGAAACAAGAGCGAGCAGCTCTCTCGCGCGCGCTATCGCTTTCGCTTCGAAAAGGTCGGGCCGATGGCGCTGCTCGGACACCTCGATTTGGGACGCGCCCTTCCCCGCGTGTTTCGCCGCGTTTCGATGCCGACGGTGTACACGAAGGGCTTCCACCCCAAGCCCGACATGACCTTCGCGCCTGCGCTGTCGCTCGGCGTGTTGAGCCTCGATGAGTACTTGGACATGCGGCTCGGTCGCGAGCTCGATCAGGCGGCCCTCGATGATCTCGTCAAGCGCATGAACGAGGCTTGCCCGAGCGGCCTCACGTTCCTCGGCGCGGTCGCGCTCTCGGCGGAGGACGCTTCGCTCAGCAAGCATGTGGGCGGCGCGCGCTACGTGATCGCGTTCGCGCGCAAGGCCTTGCCGGAGGGCGCTGAAGCGTGGCTTCGCGCGCGCTGCGAAGCCGTGATGGCCGCGGAGCACGCGTCCGTCGAGCGACGCGTGGAGGGGAACGCGAAGCAGGTCGACGTGCGAAGCTACCTGTTGCGCGCCGAGGTCGCGGGTCCCGAGGGCCTCGCGGTGCTCCGTCGGGCAGGCATCATTGGAGATGTGGTGGCGCTCGACGTGGACGTGGCGATTCGCGCGTCCGGGGCCGCCAAGGCGCAAGAGATTGCCCAGTTGATCGCAGGTGAAGGGCAGCCCGTCGCCCACCGCGCCGTGCGCGCGGAGCTGTTCGCCCTCGCCGACACCGCCAAGGTTCGCTTGCTCGATCTGGCGGCCCTGAGGGCGCTGTTGCCGGTCAAGGTGCCAGTTCCGTTGTCCGAGACATTGGTCCCCGCGGGACCGTCCACAGACGGCCTCGGCGACATCCCCGTGCTCGCGCTTTAGCGCTGCGTGATGCCCGTCGCCGAAGGCGATGGCGTCATGTCTTTGCGGGTCATGCCGCGACAGGCGATGGCCACGCTGACGCCCGGCGACTGCCATGTTGGAGCGCCGCCGTCGGGGGGAGACGTGCCCACACGGAGGAACGCTTGCCCGCAGCGCACGTCGAGCATCGTGTTCACCTTGCCGACCATCACGCCGTTCAGAAACACCATCGAGCCGGCGGGGAATGTGACGGTGAGGAGGCCGCGATCGGCGGGTAGGTTGGCAGGGTTCGGCGCGGCCAACGTGGGGGGCGTGGGAGGCGTGGCGAGCGCGGAGGTCCGCGTGGCCGGCGCCGACGTGGCAGGGGATGGTGTCGTGGGCTTCGGCGCGGAGGCGGTCGCGGGAGGCGGTTTTGCGGGGCGACGCGGGGCTGGCGGCGCCGCCGAGATCTTGGTCGCCGGCGCCGCGGATGCCGGAGGCGCGGATGCGCTCGACGGCCCCGAGAGGTCGTGCTCGGCGAGGAGCAAGCCCGCACCGACGACGACCGCCGCTACCAGCGTGGTGACGGCCATCGTGGCGCCGGTCGTCAGCGGGCGATCTTCCGGAGGCAACGACGGCGGTGCCTCGGGCGCGGCCTCTTCGGTCGGCGCGTCTTCGACCGCGGGCTCCCCGTCGAGGGCTTGGTCGACGGGCACCTCCTCCGGCGCCGGCGCGATAGATATCGTTTGAGCTGAAACTATTTCGTCGATGGCGGGACGGGCCCCGGCGAGCTCCAGCATCTCGGCCGAGCTGGCGTCGCGAGGCTCGGGGGGCCGCGACGGCGGCAAGGGCACGACGGGCCGGGGCAACGGCGGAGGCGAGGCCGCGGGCTTGGGCGCGGGCGGCGCCACCCCCGCGCGAAACGTGCGCAGCTCTTCACGCAGGGCCGCCTGTCCCAGGGCCTTGTCCCCGGCCTGCGCGAGCCACTGCTCGAGCTCGGCGCACGTGATGCGACGGTCCTGCGGACGCGGTTCGAGCGCCGTTGCAAGGGCCTGCAAGACGCCCTCGGGCAGATCGTCGCGCGCAAGGATCAGGTCGTCGAGGGACGGGGCGGGGGCCTTGGGCGAGCGCCCCAAGAGCATGGACGCGATGAGCAGCGCGAGGCCGTACACGTCGGTGCGCGGCGTCACGCGCTCGCCTGCGAACTGCTCGGGCGCCATGTAGCCCGGCGTGCCCTTGATGCGACCGAACATGGTGTCGGGGCTGCGCCCGAGGATCTTGCCGATGCCAAAGCCCGAGAGCCGCACGCGGCCGTCGACGGCGACGAGCACCGCGCCGGGGTAGAGGTTGCGATGGATCACCGGGGTCTGTTCGCCATCCGAATCGCACGCGTCGTGGGCGTGGCTCAGCGCCGCTGCGATTTCCGCCCCCGCGTAGAACACGGCCTCATCGGGCAAACGCTCGGAGCGCTCCGCGCGGGCCCG
>CAYLJT010000348.1:0-8711 GCA_964383995.1 uncultured Polyangiaceae bacterium | reverse complement strand
CCGGGTTGGAGCAAGCGCCCGTCGCCGAGTCGCAGGTGCCCGCCGCGTGGCATTGGTCGGAGGCCGCGCAGATCTTCGGTGCGCCCGCCACGCAGTTGCCCGCGGAGCACACATCGCCCTGGGTACAGGCGTCGCCGTCGTCGCACGAGGCACCATCGGGTTGGCCCGCGCAGGGGCCCGTCTGGTAGCAAATCGTCAAGGAGGGGCGGAGCTGCGCACCCCCGAACTCGCTGGCGCGCACCGTCGAAAGGCCGCCGCCGATGTCCGTCAACATGACCCCGTTGTTGGGGGAGACGCCCGATACCCAGTCCTGGACCAAGGTCGTGACGTCGATATCCACGAGCCCCACGCCGGCAGGGAAGGTCACGGTCGTGAAGGGCACCGACGCGCCCGCCAGCGCGTTGTACGTTGCGGAGGACTCCTGCCAAAGCTGCGTGAGCTTGCCGACCTGAACCGTGCTCTGCGTCACGCCGTCGGACTTGTAAAGCACGAGCTTCGCCGAGGAAATCACGGTGTTCGCGGGCAGGACGTTCACGCCGAAGCGCAGCACCGCGCGCTTGTCGACTCCGCCGGTAGATCCGATATCGATGACCGCGCCGCTCCCCGCGGGGGTGCCCGGCAGGTCGCTGCGAATCTCGGCGTCGACAACCGGGAATCCTGTGGCCGAGGCGCCGCCCCGCACAAGCGTCGCGCAAGTGGTCTGCGCTTGACTCGTCTGCGCTAGATGGCTGCCTTCACCTTGCCCGGCCGGTGCTTGAGATTCGCTCTCCGCGCATCCTGCCAGCCCGACAACGCTCGCGGCCACCCATCCTAGCCATTTTGCCATTGTCTGCGTCTTCATGGATGTACCTTTCAGGTCATCTTGTCCGGGCGCCGATAGCTAACATGCCCGCGCCCAGCGGTTCGTTAAATCCTGAGCGTCCGGCAATCGGCCACTGAATACAAGTCAAATGCCTCCATCGAGTGCATTTTGCGCAAATCGCGCAAATTGCACCCGGTGCTTCAGCCCATCACTTAGCCCCTCTTTTCTCGGATAGCGAGTTAACGACACAGGTCAGCCCGTGTCCGGGAGGGCGCCCCAACAGACGCTCTTTCAGCCCATGGGGGGCCCACGTGCGGGGGTCACGTCGCCCACGTTTTGGGGTTTACGTTCTAGGGCTCGCGTGCGGGCGTTGTCGGGGGACCGCCGAACGGCGTCCGTCAGAGCGGCGTTACGCCGTCAAAGGGGCGTTATGTAGAGGAAGGAGACGCACATCTCGTCGCTCGTGCCCTCGCCCCAGGTGACATCCTTGGGAGTGCCTTGGACGCCGTCCACCCAGGGCTGCCCCGCCGCCGAGTTGTCCCAGTGGCACTCGAGGAGCAACTCTTCGCCCGGGAGGACCTCTTCGGGGCTCTGGAAGAAGAACTCCCGTTGCCAGTGGAAGTCCCACTTCGGAATCTCGATCAGGGTCCGGGCATCAGCGCTCTTCGCTTTGGAGATGGAGATGTCGTGCCCCAAGACGTGCTGGTGAAGGAGCGTGGAATAGACCTTCATGCCGTTCGGGAACTTCGTTCCGCGCGTCAGACCCAGGACGGTAATGTTGGTGTTCGGGTCGTCTTGAAACGAGTGCATGGCGTCGGCGTCCCCCGCGGGCACCGTCATGGTCTTCGGATCGAAGTACCACTTTACGTCGAAGAAGGGCACGTAGAAGCCCTCGGTGGCGACGTCGTCCGACACACTGAATTGCATGGAGGTTTGGTCGGGTCCGGAGCTCTGGGGCGTGCTGTTGTAGTGGACCTGGAGCACTACCTTGGAGCCAGGATCGACCATGATGCCGGTCGACGGGGGCAAGTCGACCCCTCCCATGCCGGGGGCCCAGGCGCCCATGAACGAAATGGGGAACTGCTCCTCGCCCTCGGCTGTGGGGCCGCCAAAGCACCTGTACCCAGGGCCCTCTTCGGCGGCGTCGAATCCCTCGACGCGCGGGACGTAGTCCGGTGAGATCAGGAAGGCCAAGGTGTGGTGTACCACGGCGTGGTTCCCCGGCACCGAGTTGTACCCCGTCACGAAGGTCGGCTTGTCGAGCGGCCAGTCCACGACGAAGCAGCGGTAGTCATCTGGAAATACCTCCGGGGTATAAGCCTCGGGCATGGTCAGGGTAAGGTCCACCCGCGAGAGCCCGCCGTGATCCACCTGCAGCGGGGCCGCCTCCTTGCTCGCGTCGCCCTCGGGCGCCCCCGCATCGACCCACGCACCCACGGTAGCAATTTGTGTCTCCGACAAAGTCTCGTCGAACATCAGCGGCTCGTGGTCCGGCGAGGCCAGCCAGGGCGGCATGGTCCTCGACTCCACAGCGGCCCTGATGAGCTGGGCGTAGGGCCCCGCGTCGGCGTAGCTCGTCAACGAGAACGGCGCGATACCGCCCTCGACGTGACACTTCGTACACTTGGCATCGAGGATCGGCTTGACGTTCTGGTAGTAGGTCGGCGGCTGCTCGGTTGTCGGGGCCGTGTCGCTCCCTCCACACCCCCAAGCGGCAGCCGAGCATGCGACGGTCGCGCTGAGCGAGAGCAGAAAGCGAGCACGGAAGGGAGGCAGCGTCATGGAAGGCTCCGTCTTTAGGTCGCTGTCGGGCCTCCAAGAAGAGGACGACCGACGAGCCTGGCTAGGCTTGCCAGACCTAAATGGCCGGACATTACGCTCCTTTTCTTCCCCTCGCAAGCACCAGCCGACGCGCGCCTTTCCGAATGCGTGCGCAGCGCATTTTTTCAGGGTGAACACCCCTTCGGGCCGAGCATGGCGGGGCTCGGCGGCCCCGGCCCCGCAGGGCGACAGCGGTCCCATGGGCGCTCAAAACAGCCGCAATTGCAGCCCGGCGACGCGGTCGAAGCTCTTACCGAGCAGCGGCAAGATCGAGTCCACGGCGGCGGCGAGCTGCTTTTCCAGGTAGTGCGCGTAGTCGATGGGCGCTTGGCGCTGACCCAGCGCCTCGGGGCCGGCGCTGGTCATCACGTAGAGCACCTCGCGCGCGGAGGTGCCCTGCTGCCGGGCCGCGCGGACGTGGGCCGGTGCTCCGGACTCGGCGTAGCTGTCAAGCTCGCGCCGGAGCCGCTTTCTGTACACGAGCTTGTCGTCCAAGTTGCCGGCTAGCAGGTTGTCTCGGACAGAACGCAACCAATCTTCCCAAGGTTCGTCCACGCAGATGCGGCGCACCAGCTCGCGCTGCGTCTCGCGAGCCAGGGGCGTCCAGTCGGTGCGCACCGCTTCGAGGCCCTTGATCACGATCTGGATGCTGTCGTTCGCAGCGCGCACGCTCCCGGCGTAACGCTTCTTGGTGCCGACCTCGCTGCGCCGCAGGGTAGGCATGAGGAAGCGCAAGAAGTGGGTGTCGAAACGGAGCTCCAGGTAGCTCTCCAGGCGGTGCTCGCGGGCGACCACCTCGCGCCAAAAGGCGTTCAGCTCAGCGGCCAACCGGCGGGCCGTGGCGCGCGCGTCGGCCTCCGTCGCGTCCGCCCCGAGCAGCACGAACAACGAGTCGGTGTCGCCGTAAATCACGCGCTGGCCTCCGGACTCGATGCGGTCCCGCGTGCGCGCGATGATCTCGTGGCCACGGCGCGTGATGGACGCCACGAGGCGCGGGTCGAAGAAGCGGCAGCCGGGCGTCCCGAGCACGCCGTAGAACGAGTTCATCAGGATCTTGATGGCCGTGGACATGGCGGCCCTTCCCTCGGCGCGGGCCCGCGAGCGCGCCTCCCAAAGCGTGCCGATCAAGCCCGGCAAGATGGCACCTTCCCTCGCGAAGGTCGCGCCGTCGAAGCCCTCGATCGGATCTTCGAGCGGCCGCGCCAGGCCCAACGGATCGATCTTCCAGGTGCGGATGATGCTTGGGTAGAGCGAGCGGAAGTCGAGGACCACGACGTTGTCGTAACACCCAGGGGCACTGTCGAGCACCGACCCGCCTGGCGACATTTCGGCCTCCGGACCGTCTCCCACGTCGGGCGCGACGAAGCCCGCGCGGTGCAAACGCGGCAAATACAGGTGATCGAATGCCGCCACCGAGCCCCCGGCCTTGTCGATGGGTAGACCGGTTAGGCGTTGTCGCTCGACCGCGAAGCCGATCAGATCGGCGGCGTCGATCACGTCCAGCACCAGGCGGCAGTCTTCCAGGTTGTAGGCCGCCAGGGCCGCCGGATCTTCCCTTGCCATGCGTTGGATCTCCAGCACCGGATCGACCCCGGTGGCGATCTTCTTACCTCGGCCGCAGAGCTCGTGCGCCACGTCGCCGAGCCGCAGGCTCTCGAAGGAATAGGTGGCCGAACGCAGGGTTTGAGGCCCGTCGAGCACCACCCTACCCGCGATGCGCGCGGTCGGCGGCGAGCCTTCGAGGACGCGCGCGCGCTCCCCTCCGCGACCGATCGCGAAGGCAAGGCCGTGGTGCTCGCAGCGTTGAGCCAGGACGGTCAGATCGAAATCGACCAGGTTCCAACCGGCCAGCACGTCGGGGTCGTACTCGCTGATCCAACCGATGAGCTCGATCAGCAAGGCTCGCTCGTCGTGTCTCGGACCAACCGTCTGCACCCGCTCGAAATCCCTCGCCGCGACGGCTACCGACAGGATCTCCCCGTCCAGGTTGATGGTCTCGATGTCGAGCGACAAGACGCGCAGCGCACGAGGCGGGGGCGCGTCGAGGGCGCGCGCCCTTACCGGGTTGGTCATTTCTACCCATCCAGGCTCCTGGCGGGTGGGCCCGGTCACACGCATGGAGCCCGTCACGAAGCGCTCCATCAACCAACGATCGCTCGGCTTGAGGTCCGATTCGTAGGGCGGCGTGCCGAGCGCGCGCAGGCGGTCGCGTTCGGCGTAGAGGGCCTTCTGGGTCGGAAACTTCACGGCGTCCACCGGCCGCTGCGCGAGCGACTGCAGCGCGACCTTCTCGCGGCGACCGCTACCGAGCGGCGTATCGGCCTCGACGAACAGCACCGGCTCGAAGCCTTGAACCACCACGCGAGCCACGCCCTCCGCGGTGACGCCCCAAAAGACGAGCCGCGTGCGGTCGCCGACGTCGCGCCACTCGCGGGTCAGGAGGTAGAGGTCGATGGCTTCCAAGGCGCCCTACGCCACAGGCTCGCGCAGCGTCGTGCAAACACAGGGTCCGCGGCGCCCGGCGCGTTTGGGGGTTCCGTGGAGGCGCGGGGGGCGGTAATAACCTTCTCCCATGGCACACTCGGTCAAGTCGCTTCTATCCATTGGGCTGGCTTTTGCGCTCTCCGTCGGCAGCACGGGGTGCATCAAGAAGATGCTACTGGACGGCCAGCTCGAATCGACGCGCAAAGCGTCGGCGGCGGTCGACACGGTGCAAGACTACGAGGTCGCCAACGCCGCGGCGTTCGCCGGCATCGCGCAGTTCGAGGGGCTTCACTACCTCGCGCCCGAAAACAAGGACGGCCTGTTTTTGCTGACCAAGGGCTGGACCGGCGCGACCTTCGCATTCATCGAAGATCAGATGGAACAGGCGGAAGACGCGGAAGACTCGGACAGCCCGCTCTACGCCTATCACCAAGGCCGCGCCCGCGCGGGCTACGACCGCGCCATCGCCTACGGCATCGAGCTGCTCGAAATGACCACGCCCGATTTCGCGGCCGCCAAGCGCAACGACGCGACCATCAAAGAGTGGCTCGACACCTTCACCGAAGAGGACGTGCCCGCGTTGTTCTGGACCGGATACGCCTGGATCGCGCGGGTCAACGTGATGAAGGAAAACCCCGAGCTGGTGTCGGAGCTGTTCATTGGCGTCGCGATGATCGAGCGCGTCGTGGCCCTCGACGAGACGTACATGTACGGCAGTGCTCACACGATTTTGGGCGCCTATCACGCGCGCACCGCGATGGCGGAGCTCGACGAGTCGAAGAAGCACTTCGACCGCGCCCTGCAAATCAGCCAGGGCAAGCTCAACCTCCCGAAGGTGCAGCTTGCGATGAAATACTACTGCATGAAGGCCGACAAAGAGTCCTACGTGAAGACGTTGACCGAGGTCGTGGAGTCGGGCGACATCTTCCCCGAGCAGCGCCTCTCCAACAACATCGCGAAGCGTCGCGCGAAGCGCTACTTGTCCGAAAAGCGCATGGCTGCCTGCGGTTTCTGAGCGCGCGGACGCCATGGAGTGTCCCCGCTGCGAGCTTGCACCAAGACCCGCCGGACCCTACCGCGAAAGCGCGAGCCTGCGTCCGGAGCACCCCACGCTGGTCGACGAAAAACGCGCGGAGGGCCCGCTTACCGCGCGCTGTCCGAACTGCGGCGGGGCCTTCCTTGCGGCGGGCGCTCTGCAAGCCATCGAGAACGCCGTGCGCCGCAAGGCGAGCGTGGACGGGCGCGAAATGCTGCGCCGAGCCTTCGCGAGACCGCACCAAGAAGCCGAAGAAGAGAAGCCTCCGCTCCGCTGTCCGAGCTGCAACGACGAGATGATCGAGCGCGAATGGAGCATCGGCACGCTCGTGTTCGTCGACGTGTGCTTGGAGTGCCGCGGGGTGTGGGTGGACGGCGGCGAGCTCGAAGCGTTGCTTGTCAGCTTCGGCGGCGACTAAGCCTGCTTTCGCGGGCTAGATGCGGATCTGCTTCCAGTCGCCCTTCTTGAATTTCCAGATCATCGCCGCGGCGAGGAGCACCACGTAGACCACGCCCGCGCCCCAAATGCCCATGAGCCCGAAGCCCATGGTGACGCCCAAGAGCCACGCGAGGGGCACGAGGCACGTGAAGTGGAGCAGGAGCTCCACCAACATCACGAATCGCGTATTTCCGGCGCCAAATAGCGCCTGCGTGAGGATCATGCCGACGGCGATGAGGGGTGTGCACAGGCCCATGACGCGCATGGGCATCAACGCGCGCTCGATGACGAGCGGGCTCGTCGAAACGAGGGCAAGCACGTTGGGCGCGAAGAACGCTTCGAGCAGCCCCACGACGCCGAAGATGACGAGGCCGAGCCGCACGCTGGTCCAGCCGAATTTCTCGGCCTTTTCTGGCTCCTTTTCGCCGAGCGACTGGGCAACGAGCGTCGCCGTCGAGGTGCCAAACGCGAGGCACGCGGTGAACGTCAGTTTCAGCACGCCCACGATCACCGTCGTCGCGGCGCCATTCACGGGCTCGTCGGTGCCCCCGGGGCAGAGCGGGCTCACGACGCCTGCGGGCGCGATTTCGTCGAGCTTGCCGGCGATCATCGCGAACAGGGCGAACCCCGTCATGACGGCGATGGTCGCCACCGCGCTCGGGACGGAGAGCTTGAGCAACGCCGCGGTGAGCGAGCGCGAAAGCTTCTCGGTCTTGAAGGGCCGAAAGCGCGAGCGGTACTTCGGTCGCAGGGCGAAGAAGACCATCACCGCAAGGCCAACGTAGGTCGAAATGAAGCCCGCGAGCCCCGCTCCTGCGATGCCCATTTTCGGAACGCCGAGCGTCGCGTTGCCAAAAATGAGCACGAGGCAGAGCACGACGTTGAGGATGTTCATCAACACCGCAGAAATGAGGTGGATGTGGGTCTTGCCGATGCCATCGAAGAAGGCCTTGAACGCGAAGGTCGTGGCCATCGAGGTGACGCCGAGCAGCCGCCAATGCAGGTATTCGGTGGCGGCCTGTCGCGGCCCCGGCACGCGAATGATCAGCTCGAGCAGGTAGGGCATCGCGAGGTAGCCGAGGATCGTGAAGATGACCCCGGCGACGACCGAAAATGTCGCAGAGTTGGTGAGCACCGCGCCCGCGTCGTGATCGTTGTTCTCCGCGAAGCGGCGCCCGGTGAGCGCCTGCGTGCCCACCGAAATGGCCGACAACGAGCCACCGAAGAGCCACAGCAATATGAGCGAGGGCAGGAGCGCGGCTTGCGCGTTCGACGACTCGGGACACGGCAGGTGAGCGAAGAAGACGATGTCGACTTCGTTGACCACGCTCTGCGTGAGCATCGCGCCCACGGTGGGGAGCGCGAGCATCAGGATGGTTTTTGCGGGCGGGCCCGACGTGACCACACGCACGCCGGAAGGGCTCGCTACGGCTGCCATACGCGGCGCGGTCTATACAACGGAGCCCAAGGCGAGCCAGAAAAAAGGAAAAAGAGGCGCTTATTTTCGGTTAGCCCGGCCACGATCGGGGCTCAGCGGCGCTGGGCGACGCGACTCTTCACGCGCTTCTTGCGCCGAGCCTCGGTGGCTCGGTCGCCGGCGCCGCCGCCGTCCGCGGGGCGTGCCGCGGGGGGAGGAAGGGGCTCGAGCTCTTCGGACTTCGGGGTCGCGGCGGGCGGCACCGGCTCGCGGGCGGGCTCGGCGGCTGCCGGCGGGGGCGCGTCGACCGCCTTCTTGGAGGGCGATTTGGATTTGGAGGCCTTGCCGCGCGCGCGCTTGGCGTCCTTGTCCTTGGCGGGAGCGCCGGAGGCCTTGCTCTTCTTCGCCGTCTTTTCGGCGGCGCGCGGGGCGCTCTCGACCGGGGTTACCTTGCGCGTGCGGGGGCGTTTCGCCTTGGCGGGCGCGTCCGCGACCTTTTGGATGGCGGCATCGGCGACAGGCGCCGGGTCCCCAACCTGGGTCGGTTCAACCTGGGTCGGTTCAACCTGGGTCGGTTCAACCTGGGTCGGTTCAACCTGGGTCGCGGCCGCAACCTGGGTCGGTTCAACCTGGGTCGGTTCAACCTGGGTCGCGGCCGCAACCTGGGTCGGTTCAACCTGGGTCGGTTCAACCTGGGTCGGTTCAACCTGGGT
>CAYLJT010000347.1:0-8727 GCA_964383995.1 uncultured Polyangiaceae bacterium | reverse complement strand
AGGTGCGCGTACATGCTCGCTTCGGACAGCGAAAACAGCGTGTTCAGGAAGACGAAACGGGGCTCGGCGAGGTCGACGATGGTGCGCGCGTAGGTGGTGCGCTGCTCGTCGTAGTCGAGCGGGCGCGTGCCGTGAAAAGCCCGCTTTACGTAGCCAAATCGGTTGGGCTTGACGATGTTGCCGAGCTCGCGATCGATGACCAGTCCGCGGATGACGAACTGAGGATCGAAGGGCTTTGTGACCTCGGGCAGGCCCTGCGCCGCCAAACGGCTGCGAATATGCTCGTACGCGCGGCGCTCCCACTCCTCCACGCGGTAGTGGATGAGCGTGTAGTCCATGTCGTAACCGATGGCGCGCAGGCCACGGAAGTTGAGGGTGCGGTTGCAAAAAACCCCGCGCGTTCGGGGGGCCGTCAGCGGCTCGAGCTTCATGGTGGCGACGATACATGAGGCCCGCGAAAGGGGCCCCGTGTTAGCCGTTGTCGTCGCCGAGGAGCCGCCAAAAACCCGCCAGCACGCCGCCGATGACGAGCGCGACGCTGAGCCACACCGGGCGCAGCGGGCCGATGGTGACGGGCGCATCGAGCACCTTCGAGAGCACGATGTCACCGACGCCGATGATGACCCCCAAAATGGCGAGCTGGACCGGCAATTTCAGCATCGAGCGGATGTCGCGCGTGCGAGAAGGAGGCGGCGCGATCGCCCGCTGCGAGTACGGCGTGGGCGAGGACAGACGCGAAGACGAGTTGCTCACGCGGTCGAACCCGGACTTGGGATCGATGTCGAGCTTGGCGCCAAAATCCGCGTCTTCGAAGGCAAAAGGCCCCTCGGACGCGGTGATCGGCTTGCGTTTGCTGGCGGGCGTTCGCGCGGGGTCACCGGAGGAGACCGGCGCGCTGATCGGAACCTCGGTGATGGGAGGCGCGGGCACGCCGAGCGCTGGGATATCGAGCGTGGGCACGGCGGGCAGGCGCGCGCCGCGGGCAGCTTCGATGGAGCTGGCCGAGGCGGGCACGGTTTGCCCGTGGGGATCGGGCGCGCTGGTGGCCGCCGGCTGCTTTTGCCCCGTCGAGGGCATTTCTCGCCGGGAGTCCCGTCGGCCCAGGGTCGGCGCGATGCCGATCGCGGCCTCGAGCTCGGCCCAGAACTTCTCCACGTCTTGCGTGCGCTTCTTCGGATCGACCTCCAGCGCTCGCGCGAAGGCCTTTTCGACCTCGTCGGGCACCTGCGCGCCCAACGTGCGAGGGGTGGGGCGCTGAAACGGGTCGAGCACGGCGGCCATCATCTGGGGCATTTCGCCGTCGATCGGCGGCTTGCCCGTGAGGGCCTCGACGAGGGTCATCGCGAGGCCCCAAACGTCGGTCCACGGTCCGGTCGCTCCGTACTCGCGGGGCGCCCATTGCTCGGGGGCGCCGTAGGCCGGCGTAAATGCGCTTCGCACGTCGTCTTCGCCGGCCGTGCGGGTGGCCCGGAGCTCGGCCACCGCTTGCGCTTTGGCAATACCAAAATCGAGGATTTTCACCACGTCTTCGCCGTTCACGTTGGCGATGAGGATGTTCTCGGGCTTGATGTCGCGGTGCACGACCGACACCACGCCCATCGGGCCGGGAAACCGGTGGGCCTTGGCCAGGCCTCGGGCCACGGGCGTAAGCAAGCGAACAAGCTTGTACGCCGTCATGGGGGCTTGCCCTTCTTTCGCGCGGCGGGCGAGCAGCTCGTCGAGGGCCTCTCCTTCGAGCCACTCGAGGGCAAGGAAGGGCACGAAGCGATCGAGCTCGAGGGTATCGACGTGCAGCGGTCGCACAACCTCGGGAATCGACGCGGAGAGGCGAAAGAGTAGCTCCGCCTCCTCGCGCAGCTTTTCCATGAAAGCTTCGGCCTCGGCGTCCTTGATGGTGCCCGGGACCTTGAGACACTTCAGCGCAACGGGGGCGCGAAATGCGCCGTGATACGCCTTGTAAACGACGCTAAAGCCGCCCTCGGCGACGACGCGTTCCACCCGGAAGCTCCCCCGCTGGGTGGTGCCCACAATGCCGAATGCGTCCCTGGTCATGTGACGTCACTCCGCAGCGTCATCCGCGACTTCCTCGACCGCCGCTGATGTTCGCGCCGGGACGGGATGAAATGGGCTCTTCGGTGATCGATCGCGGGGCCTCGGGCGCGTGGCTGTCGTAGCGGCCGGTGATGCGTTGAGGGGGATGGCCTCCGACCCCGGTGTCGTGCCGCAAACGCTCGACGCCCGCCGCCATGGCCCGCAGGCGCGCGGCGCTACGGACCGCCGACGCCAAGCGATCGATGTCCTGTTTCTTGGGCAACACGGTGCCGAGATCGGCCAGCCCAAAGGTCCGCGCCGCGTCGCGAGAGTCGACCAAGAAGATGGCTCGAACATGGGAGTCCAGCGCACGAAGCTCGAGCACAAGCTGCTCGGGACCGCGGTCGCCCGCGGTGCAATCAATGACCACGACCGCGGGCATCTGGTACCTCGCTCGCCGAAGCGCCTGCTCCACGTTGCGGGCCCCGACGAGGGTGTGCTCCTCGCCCAACGTCCCCGCCACGAGCTCGTGAACCACGGGATCCGCATGCACAAAGAGCACAAGCGACAGATCGTGCGACACGTTACCCTCCTCGGGCCGGGTCGACGGGGCCACCGTCGATGGTGCAGGGCGGCTGAGTGGGCGAAGCTGCGCGCATGAGGAACCCTCACGCTACATGCCCGCGAGCCCGCTGGGAAGTAAGGACCGGCCGCGCGACGAGCGCCTGACGTCCCGAGCGACGTGTGGTACGGCCGCCTCGTGCCGTTTTCGCACATTCTCGCGCAGCCGACGGCCATTGGCGCCATCACGCGCGCGCTCGAAACGTCGCGCACGCACCACGCCTACCGCTTCGAAGGGCCCGACGGCGTGGGCAAGGAGATGGCGGCATTCGCCCTCGCGCGCGCGCTCGTATGCACCGGCGGCGTGCCCCTCGGCTGCCTCCGCTGCGACGCCTGCCGTCGCGCCACGACGCCCTCGAAGGACCCTCCGCACACGCCCCTGCATCCCGATGTGATCGTCGTCGAGCGGGGCTTGTACCCCCCGGAAGCCATCGGCCGCTCGCGCCCCGAGGTCAGCGACATCTCCGTCGATCAAGTGCGCAAGATCGTGCTCTCTCGGGCGGCCTTCTCGCCCCATGAAGGGCGGGCGCGGGTGTTCATCATTCGCCGCGCCGACGAGCTTGGCGTGGGGGCCGCCAACGCGTTGCTGAAGACCCTCGAAGAGCCCCACGAGGGCACCCACTTCGTGCTCCTCACCGCGCGGCCCGAGCGGCTTTTGTCGACGATCCGCTCGCGCACGGTGCCCATCCGATTTGGGCCCTTGCCAAGCTCCGTGCTCAAACAATTGCTGGTGCAACGAGGGCACAGCGGCGCCGATGTGGAGTTGGCGCTCGAGCTCGCCGCGGGCAGCGCCTCTGCGGCTCTGGCGCTCGTGGATCCGGACGCCAAGCGCGAGCGCGATGGCTTCATTCAAGCCGCGATGGGAGCGCTCGAAGCCCGCGATCTCGGCGCTGCCACGGCCTTCGCCGAGGCCAACGACAAGTCCCGCGAAGAGCTTCGCGAGCTGTTGCGTGCGCTGGGCGCGCACCTGGCCCAACAGGCGCGACAGCAAACGCAAGAGGGGGATCCGCAGGCCGTCGTCAATGCGCGAAGGCACGCCGCCGTCGCGCGCACCGTCGGCTTCCTGGAGCGCAACGCCTCGGCGACGCTTTCGCTCATCGACCTCGTGGCCACGATGCGCGCCGCCGCTCAGGGGCTATGAGCGACCCCCGCCCACGTCGAGGTCGTCGCGCGGGGTGAATGGGCTTGCGCGGAACGCTCCGTTGAGCCATGTGCGGTCCCCCGTTTTGTTTGGCGCACGCTGGCGCGCCGCGGGATGAGGAGACCCCATGGGGGCAGCCAACGTGACCGATTCTCGAACCACGAAGACCCCCGACGGCCAAGCGAATGACCTTCGAATTCCGCTAGAAGAAGAGGATTTGTTCATTCGCGTGAGGGACCACCTGGCGTCCCGTCCGAAAGAGCGCGTGTCGCGGCCTCCGCCCGAGCTCGACTACGAAGAGGCTCTGTTGTCGCTGCGCGATCAAATCGCGTCGAGCCGCCTGGAGGACATCCCGGCCCTCGAACAACAGATGATTCGACTTCAAGGCATCGTGGCGCGCCGAGCCGAAATGGCGGTCGAGCCCGTCGACGTGCAGTGCCCCTACTTCGGGCACCTGCGGCTGCGCGAAGAGGGCCGAGCCGATCGCGATGTGCTCATCGGAAAAACGACTTATGTCGACGCCAAGGCCGGCGTGCGCATCGTCGACTGGCGCCATGCCCCGGTAAGTCAGCTCTATTACCGCTACGAAGAGGGCGCCGAGTACGAAGAGACGTTCGGTGATCGCGAGGTGTACGGCGAAATCATGGTGCGCCGCACGGTCACCATCGATGAAGGCGAGCTCTGCCGCGTCTCCGCCCCGCAAGCGACCTTCGTGAAGGTCAACGACACGTGGCGCTCCATCAGCGTCGAGGCCACCGAGCTGGCAGGGGGACAGGGGTCAGCCATGCGCCCCGAAGACATGCGCGGCATGTTGGGCGCGGCCGATGTCGTGGGTCGCGGCGGCTTCGCAGCCCGCGAAGACCGTCATTTGCCCGAGATCGCGGCGCTCCTCGATCCACGACAGTTTGAGCTCATATCGAAGCCCGATGGCGGCATCGTGGTGATCCAAGGGGGCGCCGGTAGCGGCAAGACCACCATCGGCATTCACCGGCTCGCGATGCTCTCGTACCGCGCGCGCCAGAGGTTCACCGCCGATCGGATGCTCGTCATCGTCGGCAGCCCTGCCCTACGCGCGTACATCAGCGAAGCGTTGCCCGCGCTCGGCCTCTCGGGGCTCCCCGTGCGCACCTTCGCGGAGTGGGTGCGGGAGATGCGCCTCAAAGCGATTCCGTGGCTCGATGCGCCGGTCGAAGAGGGCACGCCGAGCGTGGTCACCCGCTACAAAACGCACCCGGTGATCATGAAGCTCATCGAGCAAAAGGCCGAGGAAGCCCGCGCCGATCCGCGCGTGCGCAAGGACTCGCGGGGCGTGGTTTGGCTGTGGGCCGAGGTGCTCACGGATCTCGACGGCGTGCTGAAGGCGTTCGAGGCTTGCCCCGATCCCGAGCTGGGACCCACGCAAATTCGCCAGGCCTGGCGCCATTGCGCCGATCGCTGCCCGGCGGTGGTGGACCTCGATCCGGGCGATCGGGCGGAGCGCAAAGCGGCCCTCGCGGACGAGCCGGCCGAGGGCGAAGAAGAGCGGCCGCGCGACGTCGAGCCCGATGAGCGCGCGCTCCTCGACCCCGAAGACGACGCCCTGCTCGTGCGCATCACGCAGCTCCTCAAAGGCGAGCTTCGCCGGGGCAAAAACGTCTACTCGGTGGCGCACCTCTTCGTCGACGAAGCGCAGGACCTCGCGCCCATCGATCTGGCCGTTTTGCTCGGCGTGGTCGAAGGCGATCTCGGAGACAAGAGCGTCACCCTGGCCGGCGACACCGCACAGCGCCTGTTCATGGACTCCGGCTTCCGCGACTGGCGCAAGGTGCTCGACGAGCTCGGCCTTGCGCGCACCGATATCGAGCCCTTGCGCATCGCATACCGCTCGACGAAGCAAGTGCTCGCGTTCGCGAGGAGCGTCCTTGGTCCCCTCGCCGATCCCACTCCGCCCCTCGCGCCGCGCTCCGGTGCGCCCGTCGAGCATCACCACTTCCCGAGCCCCGGCGCCGCCGTGGCGTTCCTGGCCGAGGCCATTCGCCCACTGTTTTCGAGGGAGCCGCGGGCGACGCTCGCGATCCTCGCGCGGCACCCCGAGCAAGCCGACGCCTACTACGAAGCCCTCAAGATGGCCGAAGTGCCGAACCTCCGCCGTATTCGAGACTACGAATTTGCATTTCGCCCAGGCGTGGAGGTCACCGAAATTCGGCAGGTCAAAGGCCTGGAGTACGACTACGTGGTGCTCGTCGACGTGAACCTCACGAGCTACCCCGAAGACGACGAATCACGGCATTTGCTGCACATCGGGGCGACCCGCGCGGCCCACCAGCTCTGGGTGCTGTCGACGGGCAAGCCTTCCCGGCTCATTCAAGGGCTCGAAGGCCCCTGAGCGACGGCTCAAAGGACCGTGAGCTGAATCAAGGCGGTCGAGCGTCTAGGCCGGTATTGCTCTGCGCGAAGACTCTCGCGCAACAGGTCGCGGTCGTCTAAGGTCCCGCGCCACTCGCAATCAGGTGGCCCTCGCGACCGAGGGCCTACGAGGAGGTTATTCCGTTATGCGTCATTCACGGTGGATTTGGTTGGCGTTTTCCGCCTCGGTGCTGATGGCATCGGCGGGCTGCACGGCGAAGGCCGACCTCTCGGCGAAGGTCGAAACCCCGAAGCCCGCACCGCCCCCGCCGCCGCCGGACGCGGACGGTGACGGTGTGATCGACGACGGCACCGACAAGTGCGTCGGCGAAAAAGAGGACGGCCTGCCCCCCGATGCGAAGGACGGTTGCACGACGACCGACGCCGACAAAGACGGCATCGCGACGCCCACCGACCAGTGCCCGGCCGAGCCCGAAACGGTGAACGGTTTCAAGGACGAAGACGGCTGTCCCGACGTCCTCCCGAAGGTCATCGTCAAGGACAAAGAGGTCGTCATCAACGAGCAGCCGAAGTTCGCGTTCGGCAAAGCGACCATCGAAAAAGAGTCGGAAGATCTCATCAAGAGCATCGCCGAAGCGCTGCAGTCCAACCCGCAGGTCGAGTTCATCGAGGTCGCTGGTCACGCCGACAAGGTCGGCAACGACGCCGGCAACGTGCAGCTCACCAAGCAACGCGCCGAGGCCGTCGTGAAGGCCCTCGTGAAGCTCGGTGTCGACGCCAAGCGCATGCGCGGCGCAGGCTACGGCCGCTACTGCCCGATCGACGCGGGCGACACCGAAGAAGCTCGCGCGAAGAACCGTCGCGTCGAGATCAAGGTCATGCGCGTCGACGGCAAAGAGACGGGCGCTGCCCTCGGCTGCGAAGACGCGGTGAAGGCCAACATCAAGCCCGCCGGCGTCCCTGCTTCGGCGCCCACCAAGGCCGACATCGAGAAGGCCATCGCGGCCAAGAAGCCCGCCGAAGCTGCCAAGCCCGCCGAGGCCGCCAAGCCCGCCACTCCCGCCGCTCCCGCCGCTCCCGCGGCGCCCGCCACCAAGTAAAGATTGTTCCGCACCGCGCGAATTCCGTTGACTTGCTCGGCCCCCTGAGTAAGTTCCCGTTCGCGCGGTGGAGCAGCCTGGTAGCTCGTCGGGCTCATAACCCGAAGGTCGTAGGTTCAAATCCTACCCGCGCAACCAAAACGAAGACGCGAGGTTGCCCCTTACCAAGGCACCTCGCGTTTTGCGTTTCGGGCCATTCTTCGGGCCACGAGGAAGTTCGTGCACGGTTCATCGTGAATCGTGCACGGGCAAGTCAGGGCGGCGCTCGCCACAAGGAGCATCGTCCATGGCAAGGCCGACGAAGCACTACGGCAAGTGGCGCATCCGATGGGTCGACGAGAACGGCCAGCGGCAGAGCGAGGTCTTCGACGACCGCCGCGAGGCTGGCTTCCAGCTACAGCAGCGAGAGCTCGAGGCAGAAGAACGGCGCCGCGGACTGAAGACCGCCCCCGCTGTCCCGAAAACGTTCGCAGAGGTCGCCGACTACTGGGAGAAGAACCGTGTCCCGCAGAAGCGGAGCGGTCACCACGACGAGAGCATCTTGCGGCGACACCTCCGCCCTTCGTTCGGGCCCGTGACGCTCGGGAACCCGGCGGTCTGGATCGAGCTCGTCGACAAGTACGTCGTCGAGCGCGCGCACCTCAACAAGAAGACTGTCGCCAACCACCTCACGCTGCTGGTCACGATGCTCAACGTCGCCGTCGACCTCGGGTGGATGACGAAGGTGCCACGCATCCGGAAGCCGCGTGTGCGCCTCATCTCGCAGGACTACAGCTATCTACGGACCGACGACGAGATTGCGCGCCTCCTCCGGTCCGCGAAGGACGAGGAAAACGAACTCGTTCAGGTGCTCTACGCGATGGCGATCTACACGGGCATGCGCGAGGGCGAGCTCGCGGGCCTCCTCTGGGCCGACGTGGATCTCGAGCGACGGCTCATCACCGTGCAGCGGAGTTTCGACGGACCCACGAAGGCCGAGGATGTCCGTTACGTCCCGATCCTCGACGCCCTCCTACCGATCCTTCGCGACTGGCGGCTCCGTCACCCAGGGCGGCTCGTCTTCACCAACCGCGACGGTCGCATGTTCCTGCCGTCGGCGCGCATCTTCCAGGAGGCGCTCCATCGCGTGCTCGATCGTGCGCAGTTCCCACGCATCGAGCGGGGCGGCAAGACGCGCCGCTACATCCACTTCCACGACCTTCGCCACACGTTCGCGAGCCACTGGGTCATGAAGGGCGGCGACCTCTTCAAGCTCCAGAAGATCCTTGGCCACAAGACCGTGCAGATGACGATGCGCTACGCGCACCTTCAGCCCGCTGCGTTTCGCGAGGACTACGCGAGGTTCGGCACACCCGCCAAGGCCGGGGAGGTCGTGCCGCTCGAGCAGAAGACCGGATAGCGCTACTTCGCGCGGGAAGGGCGACGCTTCTTGGGGCGGCGGCGCAGTCGACGCAGACCCACCGGTTGTGCACGTCGCTCTTCCACCCC
>CAYLJT010000346.1:0-8735 GCA_964383995.1 uncultured Polyangiaceae bacterium | reverse complement strand
CGCAAGGAGGTCCGTCCAAGTACGACCGCCATCGGTCGTGATCTCCGCCCTGCCAAACACATCGAGACGCGCGGCCCGTTCGGCGTCGATGGCTACCGCGTCGGCCAGGAACGGTTCACCCGCCGGCGTCAAGGTGCCGCTCCGCACGTCGAGCAACATTGGCCCGCGCGGCCCTCGCAGCCACACGCCATGGAGCCAATTGCGGACGCGCCCCACGTCCGCCACCTCCGCGACGAGCTTCAGCGGGCCCAGGAAGGTTTCTGCCGTGTAGAACCGGTCGCCCGACGTGAAGAAGAAGCCACCGCCCAAGTAGGTAGGTAAGCTTTGGAAGCTGGATACGGGGGTCGGGTCTTGGGCGCTGTCTACCCAAAAACCATTGTCGAGCAAGAGCCGTCGATTGCCCACCAAAGCCGGCTCCGCCCGGGGCACGAGAGGGGCCTTCGTGCCCTCGTCGAACAGCACACCGACCCACCCGGTCATCAGCGCCCAGCGCGCCGGGGACAGCGTTTTCGGGGCCGCCGGCGCGTCGATCGACGGGCTTTTCGGCGCCGGAATTGACGCGACGTCCGACGCAGCGCATCCAAAAACGAAGGTCGCCAGGGACAGGGGCAACAAGGGAAGGTGTTTGGAGGTCACCGCGTAATACCCAGGCCGGCGCGAAGGGCTTTATGCACCCGACGGCGGTCAGCCTAGCCTTTTTTTTGGCACAGTGGGGTCAAATGGGTGATCACGCTGGCGGCCTACGGATTGCTTGGAGGTGAGCCCATGACCGAAGAAATCGTTATGAAGCAGCGCGAGCTCTCGCCCGTGCTCCCGCCCGAAGTGCTTCTGCCCCTCGAAAACACCCCGCCCACGGACGACATCGCCGAGTCCTTCGACAAGTACGACATCGGCTCTCTGCCCTGCACCGACTGAGCTCTCGGGAGCGCATCGGTCGCAAATTCATGCAGGGCTTCAGCGAATCGACCTTCTCCCACGCCACCACCAGCTGCCCGGTCTACCGTCGGGGCGACGGTCCGGGGATCGTGGTGATGCCGGAAATACCGGGCATTACGCCGGAGGTCCGGCGGTTCTGCGAGCGCGTGGCCGACGCTGGCTTCCACGTGGTCGTGCCCAGCCTGTTCGGGACCCCGGAGCGGCCCCTCTCCCCTTCGTACGCCTTGCGCTCCCTGACCAAGGTCTGTGTCAGCCGCGAGTTCTCCGTGCTGGCGTCGCGCGGCGCGAGCCCCATCACGACGTTCTTGCGCGCCCTCTGCCGTCAGGTCTACGAAGAGCGGGGCGGCAAGGGCGTGGGCGCCCTCGGCATGTGCATCACCGGCAATTTCGCGCTCGCGCTGATGGTCGACGAGCACGTCATGGCGCCCGTCCTGTCGCAGCCATCCCTGCCCCTGGGGCTCAGCAAGGGAATGCGCGCGGGAATCCATGTCTCGGACGAAGACCTGGTGACGATCAAGCGGCGTGTCTCGGACGGAGCGTGCGTGTTGGGGCTACGCTTCACGGGGGACAAGTTGGTCCCCAAGGAGCGCTTCGAGACCCTGCGGCGCGAGCTTGGCAAGGGCTTCGAGGGCATCGAGATCGACTCCAGTCCGGGGAACCCCCACGGAATTTCTCCCACCGCCCATTCGGTGCTGACCAACGACCTGGTCGACGAGGAAGGTCACCCGACCCGCAAGGCTCTGGATCGAGTGCTGCAGTTCTTTGAAGAGCGCTTGAAATAGGCTCGCCTTCGGCGTCCAGCGCGCGTGGTAGGGGGCGTCAGGGCGTGTTGTTGGCGACGCCCTTCTCGACCAACCAGGCCTCCACCGCTTCTCCTACGACGCGGTGCCCGGCCTCGTTGTAGTGACCTGGCGCGACGAGGCGCATGGCCTGCCTTTGGATCGGGAAGAGCGCGTCGATGTCCGGCTTTTGAACGAGCGTGTCGTAGGCGTCCATGTGCTCGATTTGCAGGTCGTCGAGCACCCGAAAGATGCCGTCCTTCGCGGAGTAGGGCGTCTTGGCGTTCAGCGTCTTCCAGTCGGGGAGCAACACGAACAAGATACGGCCATTCCAGGTTCCGGAGACACGCTTGGCCTCCGCCATCACCCGCTTGAACGCCGCGAGCTCTTTCTCCAGGGTCGGCCGCTGGTAGGTCAGGTTGAGCCGTTCACGCGTGTTTTCAAGCTTCAGGAGGTCGCCCAACGACACCTCCGGCGGGGCCGCCGACTGGGCCTTCTTCTCGGCCTCTTCTTCTTGCTTCATCGCCGCGTCGACGATGCGCCGGTGGGCCGCGTCGATTTCGGGCTGGAGCTTCTCCAAGCCTTGGCGAAAATCGGGCTCGTCCAGGTAGCGCTTCAACACCGGCTGGCGCAGCTCGTGGAGCAGGTTCTCGAAGTCGTTCTCGAAGAAAAACCACAGCAAAACAGGCGGTTTTCGCTCGGGAAGATATTCCTTCAGAGCGGCCAGCTCCAAGAGCGGACCGTAGCCGCCCATGCCCAGGTTGAGCAGCTTGGGGTGCTTTGCGCGCAGCACGCCGACGAACGAATCTTCCCTCTTCACGCACAAGCCCTGGGTGAACGAGTCGCCCAGGGTGGCGATGTCGAGGGTTGGGAAGGCCCACGCTTCGTCGGGGTTTCGGAAGCCGTGCAGGTCGTTCTCTTCGACGATCCACGGGCCGGCCTCGTTGCACAGCACGATGGGCACATGGGAGATGCTGCCGAGGGGTAGGAGGGGCTTACCTTCCACCTGGAGATCGGCCTCGGGCATCTTCGCGCCTTGCATCACGTATACGGTCACCCCCGAAGACAGGGGTTGGGCGTCTTCGCCTTTGCCGCGCAGATCGCGCACGATCTCGAAGCGCGATTGGGAGGTCGGGCCCGAAGGCGCCGACTTGGCTTGCGTGGCCTGCATGACCTGCCAAGCGGCGTAGCCCTCGAAGGCGTAGACCGCGACGAGGATGCTGAACGCGCTCACCAAGATCTGGATCTTGACGATCTTCGAAGCGAAGATGCTCGCGCCAAGTCCGAGACATACGGCGAGGGGCACGACGAAGCAGACGACGATGCCACCGGTGCTCCAGAAATACTCGGAGCGGTGCAGGAGCACGTAGCCGGCGCTCGCCCCTGCCCCCAGCGCGAAGAGCCCGAGCAGGCCCTCCGCGACGCCAAAACGGCGGGAGGGCCTTACCTTTTCGTCGGTCGTTTCAGGCTCGGTCATAGCTGTTTGTACGGCGCCGTCGTGCTACCCAAAGGCCCAGGGCGGTCAGGAGCAGGAAGGCCTTTTCGTTCGATTCGTCGGAGCCGGCGAGGGAGCAGCCGCCACCGCGCAGACCAGGCTCACCGTCGGCGCCGTTTGCGCCGCTCCCGCCCGAGGGTCCGGACGCGCCTTCGCCCGCGCCCGTGGAGCTCGCGCCGTTTCCACCTACGTTCGCGTCGCCGCCCTGACCCGCGCCGCCCGGTCCGCCGCCGGTGGTCGAGCCGCCGCTGCTCTCACCCGGCTCGGGCACACACTCGCCTGCGACGCAGGTACCGTCCTGTCCTTGCGCGGTGCTGCACGGCGCGCCGTCCAGCTTGACCGGGTCGCTGCACAGGCCGCTGGTAGGGTCGCACACGCCCGCCTCGCGGCACTCCCCGGCGGGCATGCACACGACCGGGCTCCCCGCGCTGCACACGCCGCTGATGCACGTGTCGGAGGTGGTGCAGGGGTCCCCGTCGTCGCAAGGCGAACCGTTGGGGGAGGCCGTCGCCGAGCACTGACCGGTAGCCGGATCGCACGAGGCGCTTTTGTCGCAGACACCGAGCGGACAGTCGAGGGGTGTGCCAGGTGTGCAGACACCGCCCTGGCAGGTGTCTGCCTGGGTGCAAGCGTCGCCGTCGTCGCAGGGCGTCCCGGTGAGCGGCACGCATTTTCCGTCGCCTGGGCCGCCTGCCGAAAGCGAGCACGCGTCGCACGCGCCCGCACAAGCCTGGTCACAGCACACGCCGTCGGCGCAGAAGGTGGACAGGCACTCGTTCGGGGAGAGGCAAGGTGCCCCCGGGTTACCCTTGCCCACGCAAACGCTGTTGTTGCAGTAGGCGCTCGGATCGCAGTCGCTGTCGACCACGCAGGCGCTGGAACAGGCGCCCGCCGCACACTGGAAGGGAGCGCAATCTTGCGTCCCGGCGCCGACGCAGCTCCCCGCCGCGCATTGGGAAGGTAAGGTCAGAACGTTGGCATTGCAGGAGGCGCCCACGCACACCGTCCCCGCGGGGTAGCGATCGCACTGCCCCACGCCGTCGCAACTGCCGTTGGTGCTGCACGCCGCCGCGCCCAGGTCGGTGCACTCGTTGTCGGGGTCGGTGCCGAGCTTGATTCCCCCACAAACACCGTCGTTTCCGGCGCCCTTCTTGGCCGCCAAGCACGAGACGCAGGGCCCCGTACAAGCCGCGTCGCAGCACACACCGTCCACGCAGTACCCGGAGAGGCACTCGCCGTGGAGCGTGCAGGGGGTCCCGTCCGCGACCGGTGAGTACAGATCGGCGGTGGCCATTCCGGTTCCGTCGCCTCCCGCGGCGATCGCCCGGCCGTCGCCCAGGCTGGTGACCGTGTGCGCGGCGCGCCCGACGGACATGTCGAGGGCGCCGCTCCAGGTGTTCGTCGTGTCGTCGTACACCTCGGCCTTCGTGGTGTAGGCGCCGGCGTTTCCACCGGCCACCAGGACCTTGCCATTGGGTAGCAAGGTGGAGGCCGATTGGTAGCGGAATTGGGCCAGATTTCCGCCCGTCGACCAAGTGCCCGCGACCGGATCGTAGATGTCCGTCGTGGCCAGGATCTGACCATTCTGGACGGTGAATTGGTTGAGCCCCGCCACGGTGATGGCATGACCGCTGGGTAGGAAATGCAGTTGGTGACCTTCGCGCGCGCCGTTCGCCATGGTGCCAGCGCTCGTCCAGCTATTGGCCCCCGGGTTGTGGAGCTCTGCGGACGACAGGCTGGTGCCGGCGGTACCGCGCCCGCCCGTGGCGAGGACCATGCCTTGGGGAGAGACCGCCATGGCAAACCGCGCCCTGGGTGCGGCCATGCTGGCGACGGCGGACCAGGTGCCGGAGACGGGGTCGTAGACCTCGGCGTTGGGGAGCACCGCGCCGCCCGCGTCCACGCCACCCGCGACGAGCACCTTGCCGGAGCCGAGCAGCACCGCAGCGTGCTCGTAGCGCGCCTTGGTCATGGCGCCGGTGGCGCTGAAGGTGCCGAGGGCCGGATCGTACACCTCGGCCGACGAGAGCGCGGCGGCGCCGAAGCCGCCCGCGACGAGCACCTTTCCGGAAGCGAGGACCGTGGCCGTGTGGAGGTAGCGCGGTGTCGAGAGGTTGCCCGAGCCCTTCCAGGTGTTCGTTGCGGGGCTGTAGAGTTCGGTCGTATTGAGGGTCGTGCCGCCGCCGTTGCCGCCGACGACGAGCACCTGACCCGTGGCGATCAAGGTGGCCGTGTGGCCTTGGCGCGCAGCGACCATCGGGTTCGTGGCTGCCCAGATGGGATCCACGAGGGCCGCCTCGCCGTCCGTGTCCACCACGACCTCGATGGTTTGAGGGCCAACGATCAGCCTGGGGACCAGCACACGGCCCGACGCCGTCGTGGCTTCGGGGGCCGTCACGCGCAGCCGCGCAATCCCGTGCCGATCGACAACTTCGGCGGCGTCTTGCGCGCCCTCGGACGCGGGCCGCAGCTCGCCGCCTGTTGTCGTCACCGTCCAAACGAGCCGCGTTTCCCCTTGATTTCCCGCGGGAACGTAGACCCACGACTCGACGCCGACGGGGGCCACGGACCAAAATGACGCTCCCTCTTCCCGCTCGTAAACCAGGCTGTTGCCAACGCGGCGAGGGGCTCCGCGGAGACCTTCTTCGCGCACGTTCACCACCACATCGCCCTGCGCACGCAGGACGATGGCGTTCGCCGCGTCGTTCGGCATGGTCACGTCGACCGTGCGAAAACCGCCGATGTTGCGGGGCGTGATGACGAAGCCGGAGGCTCCTTCGCTGAAGCTGTCTTCGGCCTCGAAGATGCGCGCTCGCAGGCTCGGAAAGGACGCGGCAACGGTGTCCTCCGGGGGAACGGAAGGGGCTCCGCAGCCCAGGCAGGAGGCGAGCGCGAGGACGAAAAGCGCGCCCGAGGGGGCCCGCGTGGGAGCGTGAGTCATGTCCGAATTGAACATCAAAAATGCCTTAAAATCCGGCTAAATATTACCAAAGCTCCGGTCGGGCCGGCGGGTGCGCGGCACTACGGGGACGGACAGTCGACGGGCACCTTGCGCACCCCGCTCGGCACCGGCTGGGTGAACGCACCCGCCACGATCGGGGGGTTCCACTTTGCGTCTTTGTATTGGAACAACACGTCGTTTTCGGTGTTCGGCACACGCAGGCGGATCGAGCGGGGCAGCTCCGCGTCGCAGGGGCCGCCGCTCGGCGGAATAGGCGCGTCGAGCCCGTCCGGGTCTTCGCGGGGACCGGCGGTCAGCGTCGGTTCGTGGCGATCGAGGTCGGCCTGGTACAGGTCCACGCCCGCTTGCGTCACCCGCACTTGCAACACGCGCATGCGCTGCTCCTGCCACGGCTTGGCCCAGTCGTCGCTGCGGATGCCGAGGTGGATCTCCTGCGAGGCGTTGTTCTTCGAGGCGACCAACAGCCGATAAAAGCCGTCGCTGTCCCAGGCGATCGAGGCCTCCTGCGCGGTGTGCACGAGGACCGGTGCTTCGCCGCGCAACAGCGACACGAGCGCGTGCCCGGGCAGGGGCACTTGCGTGAGGCGCGCGAGGTTGCACGCGCTCGCGGGCCCGTAGAGAAACTGCTTCGATTGCAGGTCGGTCATCTCGAAGCGCTGGCCGTTCGAGGTGAGCGTGGCGAGCATCACGCCGAAGGGGCTCACCACGTCGAAGCGAACGCGGCTCGGGTTGACGGCGAACAGCGGGACCTCGCCGCGCACGCGACCCTGCGGGGAGAAGTGGTCGACCTTCGCGGTACCCTGCACGCCGTTGACGCACGCGTAGGTGGCCTTCATGCGATCGAGCGCCGCTTCGGCGTCGGGCATGACCGAGGGGGGAGGCGCGGTGCCGCAACAAGCGAGCAAGCACGGGGCGCCGAGCAGCAAAAACCAGGCAGATTCGCAGCGACGTTCGCGCATCACGGGCGAAGGTCGCAAGGAACACCCGAGGTGTCAAACGGGGCGTGGGGGGGATCGACGGGGAAGCTTTAGATGTAAAGCTTCCCCGGGACGGGGTGCGGAGATGGGCCGAAACGCGGCCGTTCTACGAGGCGCGCAGGGCCTCGAAGAAGTCGACGTCGGGCACGGCGATGGGGAGCCGGGCGCGGATGACCGCGACGTCGTTCTCTTCGGCGAGCTTGGCGATGCTCGCGCCGTCGAAGAGCGACACCGGGGGTGCGCCGGGGACCGCCGACTCGTCGCGAGCGCCCGAGAGGATTTGACCGGCGGTGAAGATCCAACCCACGTTGGCGGGGCCGTAGTGGTGGAGCGAGCCGCGCAGCTCGACGACGCGCTCGCGGCCGAGCTCGCGCCCGTCGCGACGAATCACGATCGCGACCCGCACCTCGTCGCCCGCGCTGCGCAGGATGCCGGTCAGGTGCGTTTCGGCGCCCGAGCCGCCCGGCCTACGGGCAACGCGAAGTTGGCTCACGTTGAGGCGTTCGAGCAAGAGCGCCACGACCTCGACGAAGGCATGGCCGGGCAGCTCCTGGAGCTTGCGCACGAACGATCGGCGCGCGGCCTCGCGGTAGCGCTCGACGGCCGCGATGGCCTCGGCCTCGAGGCGCGCGAGATCGCCGCCAAGGAGCCAGTCGGTGAGGCCCACGCGGCCGCCCGCAAAGCGGAAGCGAGGGCGCTGGCCACTGGCGAGCCTGCGGGCGTTGTCCGCGCGGACGCAGGCCGCGACCTGCGATTGCACGGTCTGGGTGTCCCCCGCGAGGCGGCCGCGGCGCTGCGCGGTCTCCGCGATTTGGCGCAGCGAAACGGGGCCTGCGCCGCGATCGAACGTGGACAGGATGGCCATCACGATGTCGGCCATTTCGCGGCCCGCGAGCTCGTCGAGGGCCGGACCTTCGCCGGACAAATCGATGACGTGGCCGCGCGAGAGCACGTCGGCCGCAGGGCGCATTTCAGCGGCAGGCGTCGCCGTGTAGGTCGGAAGCGAGCCTCCGCCACCACCGTTGGGCGCGCCGGGTAGGGGCGAGTCGCCGCGACCGCGGCGGCGCCGGCGACGTCGACGCCGGCTGTCGCCGTCGCCGCCGGGGGGCACGCTGGCGCGGTCATCGCCGCCCAAAATCGGCTGATCGTCGTCGTCTTCCTCGTCGAACAGCTCGGTCGCGCGGGCCACCGCCTCGGCGCGCATCACGTCGTCGGGACCGGCGTCCTCGTCTTCGTCGCTGCCCCACGAGGGCCGCACCGCGGGCGCGCTCTTCACCGCCGCGGGCACCTCGGCGGGACGCGCCGCCGGCTCTTCGACGTCGCTGCCGAGCGGCGCCGAAGACTCGATGAGCACCTCGTCGTCGTCGTCTTCGGCAGCCAAACCCGGCACGATCTCGTCGATGGCCACGGGGGCCGCCGCCACTTCTTCGGCCTCGACCTCGGTGACGAGCTCGTCGTTCTCGAACGGCGTATCGAGGTTCTCGTCCTCATCGGCGCTATCCACCGCAGACTCGGGCGCGGCGGCTGCGGGCGGCGGCGGCGCCGACGCGCGTTGACGGCCTCGTTTGCCCCCCTCGAGCCCGGCC
>CAYLJT010000345.1:0-8737 GCA_964383995.1 uncultured Polyangiaceae bacterium | reverse complement strand
GAGGCGCGAGTCCGGCACGGGCACGGCGCCGACGTTGGGCTCGATGGTGCAAAAAGGGTAGTTTTGCGCCTCGGCGCGGGCGCTCGTAAGCGCATTGAAAAGCGTGCTTTTGCCCACGTTGGGCAGACCGACGATACCAACTTCAAAGCTCATGGTGCGCGCTCTCTAGTGCAGCGCGGAGAAAAGCGCATCCATTATCCGCGGGGCTCTGCGCAAGCACGTTTCAGCGCGGCCTTGGAACCCCAATCGGGGAGTGGGCCTACGGCTCGATCCGCAAGAGCTCGCTCGTCACGCCGTTGACGCACCAAAGCACGCCGTTTGGCCCGAGCGCGAGGCCCATCAGGCCGGGCGAGCCCGTGGCGAGCCGCTTGGCCTCCTTCCCTTCCAGATCGAAGGCCACAATGTCGCCGCTGCCGTGCTCGGTGACGTACAGGTAGCCTCCTGTCACCACCAGACCGCTCGGCTCGGACAAGCCTTCCACCACCTTCTGCCAGGTGACCCCCTCGACCTTGACATACTCCGAAAGGCCATCCCAATTGGGGGGCGTGGTCGCCGGGCCGGATACCGCACCGCTCTGGAGGTCAAGGCGCATGATGCGCCCTACCCCGGTGTCGGCTAGGTAGAGGAAGTTGGAATCGGGATCGAGGCTCAGGTGGCTCGGCACGTTCGCCAGACGCGTGAAGGTGGTCTCTGGATACCTGCGAATCTTGCCATCGCTGTGGTCGCCTCCGCCGGGGTCGTGGGGCTCGGCGAAGTCGTAGCGCACGAGGTGACCGTTGAGGCCGTCGGCCACCCAATAGACGCCATCCGCTTCGTGCTCGATGCCCATGGCCAGCGGGCTGGCGTGCAGCATGTCGAGGTGGCTGCCCTCGGGGATACCTTGCTGGCAGGGAGATTGGCCTACCACCGCGAATACGTCGAGGTCCGCCGACCAATAGGTAGGACCCATGAAATCGTCCTCGGCTTGCGGACCGCAGTTGTAGTCGTCGCGCGACTCGGACGCTGTCGCAAAGCGATTCTGGATGCCAAAGGCGAGGGCGCTCGGCTGGGCCATGAAGTGGCCGGCATGGTAGTCGATGCGCGTCTCGACGGTTTGTCCACCCTCCCCTGGCTGAGTGACGATGACCACGCCGTTCGTTGCCTGATTGACGATCCAGAGTTGTTCCGGGTGGTCCGGTGCGAAGGCCAGATCGCGCGGTACGGAGAGGCCCTCGCTTGCGCCCGCCACTACGACGGCGCTGCCCAAACCGAGGAGGCGACCGGGCCCGCTGCCCGTGGAGGTCGTGGCGTCGGTGGCGGACGTGGAGCCGCTCGTGGCGTTGGTCACGCTCGTCGCGCTGCCCGCTCCCCCGGCGCCTGACGCGCTGGTCGCCGGGTCGTCCGCGCCGTCCGAAGAGCACGCGGTCAAGAGCAGGACGGCCCCGAACAGGGAAGGTAGACGGCGCATGAACCTGAGCCTACCCCCGATCGACCGCTCAACGCAATCACCGTGGGCACCATGGCAGGCCGCGAAAGGCCTTGCGGCGCTCCTGCCCGTGGCTTACCGTCGATCTCCTCAAGGGTCATTCGCGTGCCCAGCCGAAAGAAAAAGCCCCCCGTTGCGGTGCCGTTCGCGGCCGTGTTGTTCAGCATGGCCCTCTCGCTGGCCGGGCTTTGGGTCACCTACCGCTGGGTTCCGCGCGCTGTCATTGCCGATATCAACGACGTGGTCGGCGGCTACCTGCAAACGGTAGGAACGGTGTACGCCGTCCTGCTGGCCTTCGTCGTCTATGTGGTCTGGTCCCAACACAACGAGGCCGCCGGCTTCGTCGACCGCGAGTCCAACGATCTGTTCGACCTCTTCCGCCTCTTCACGACCTTCCGCGAGCCCGACCGCACAACGGCCCTCCGGCGCCTCCAGGCCTATTGCGAGGCGATCGTCGAGACCGAGTGGGCCTTGATGGTCAAAGGTCGCGAGTGCGAAACAGCCCGCCAAGGCCTCGAAGCGGTGTGGGACGTCATTGCCAGTGTCACCCCCCAGGACCCCAAAGAAACTGCCCTGTACGCGGAGGTCCTGTCCCGCTTCAACGACCTTTCCGACACGCGCGTCGACCGCCTGCGTGCCAGTCGCACGCGCATCCCCTCCGTGCTGTGGACGTTGCTGCTCACCGGCGCCGTCGTGGTCGTAGGCTCTATGGGCCTGTTCGAGGTCCACCATTTCGTGCCCCACGCGGTCATGACAGCCGCCCTCGCGGGGGCTATCTCCCACATCGTTTACCTCATCTACGATCTGGACAACTGCTTCTACGGCTATTGGCGCGTCACCACCGAGCCGTACGAGCACATTCGGCAGCGCATGCGCGACGTCTTCCGGGAGGCCGAGGGAAAGCCGAGCTGATCGTCCACGGACGACGACTACGGCGGCACCTCGCCCGACGCCAACACGACGCGATCGGGGACGACGGCGGTAGCCTCCTCGTGGTCGTTGGCGTGGAGCACCCGGTCGAGGGTCACTCGGAAGGTGATGGGCTTGCCAACGGCAACCTTGCCAAGGTCCAGCTCGACCACGCGCTCCTTACCGGGCTCCATGCCTACCCGATTGTCCGAGACTTCTACCCGGATCGGGCGGTCTTCACGGTCTCGACCCGTAGCGAAACGTCTGCCCAAGAACGCCTGCGCAGAGGCCACCTGTTGGTAGTCAGGACCCAGTACTTCCGCCGTCACCGCGACGCGCCGAAACAAATCGCCCGTTGGGTAGGCGTGCCCGACCCCGCTCGTGCGAAGGCGAACCCGAAGGGACGACGCCGAGGTGCGCTCGGCGCTCGCGATGACGGCCCGCTGATGGCTTTGGGGATCGCGCGTGGACGCAAACGCGTGGGAGCGCCGGCCACTCGAATTTTTTGGCATGTGGCAGTCCGCGCAGCTCTTGTCCGCGTGCTCCGATGTTGCGTGCTCGGTCACCGTGCGTTGCATGCCGAGGGGAGCTTCGCGCCGCTCGTCGTCGCCGAACGAAAACTCGTGGCAGCCCGCGCAGGCTGCGACAGTGGCGAAGGCAGCGGACCGCTCCACCGCGTGGGGAGGAAACACCCACCCTTCCCTCGGCGCGGCGAGCACCCGGTCCCCCGCGAGGTGGCAGGTCACGCAGCCAATACCCAGGGTCTGGGCGCCTTCGGGGTCCGTCGCGTCGGGGTCTTCGGGGGCGTGGCAGCCGCGGCAAAACGCCGTTGGCTCGATGGCAAGGGCGTGTTGGAAGGTCGGGTCGCTGAACGCGGTACGATGCTGCGAAGCGCGCCATTCCGCAGCGATCTCGACGTGGCAACCCGCACACCTTTGGTTCTCGGCCAGGGGATCCAGCGTGTGCGAATGGAGCGGACGCGGTAGGACCACGTTGTCCCTGCTGTTCCACACGGCGTAACCCAAGCCCATCAGGACCAGGGCGCCCGCAAGCAGAGCGCCGTGGAAAAGTCGTCGTGATCGAGGCGGATTCGGGCTCACGTCCGCCGCGGAGCGTACTCCATCTCGCGGCGAGCGTCCTCCGTTCGAACAAAACGACGAACGCCGGAGGCCTTGCGGCTCCCGGCGCTCGTGCGACCCGCGTCGGGTCAGTGCTTGGCCGTCGTCTTCTTGGCGGGCTTCGCCTTGCTCGCGGCCTTCTTGTCGGTCTTACCCTTGCTGCTCTTCTTGGCATCGACCTTCTTGCTCTTGCCGTCGTTCTTCTTCGAGGCCACGGCCTTGGTGGTCTTACCCTTGCCATCCGAGCCAATGGCAATTTCCAGACGAGCGCCGTGGGCCTTGACGAGGTAGGGCGGAACACCGTCCTTGAAGCGCACGGTCACCTCGGCGCCGGACCCCGTGTTCACCACGTCGACGGCGGCGATCCGCTTGTCCTTCTTGGCTAGCTCGGCGCCCGTTCCGAGGGCACGTCGGCCGGGCACGCTGATGGTGAAGCCCATCGCGCCCTTCGCGCCGTCGAGCCGGCTCACATCGCCGTCCATCTTGAGCTTCAGCACCACGGGGGAGCGCACCTTGCCGGAGCCCCACTCCGTCACGTCCGTGGCCACGTCGTCCGGGTCGCCTTCGTCGTTTTCACCCGCTTGACCCGCACCAGGACCTTCCTCTTCGTCGGGACCTGCCACGGCGGCGTTCGCCGCTTGGAGCAACGGATCGGCGCCGTTTTGCGCTAACGCCGGGTCCGTCGGAGGGGCCGTCGGCACGGGCTCGGTGGTGGACAAGGGCGTGGCTCCGAACAGCGGCACATTGGCCACCACCGTTCCGCCACTGCCAGGCTCCGCGGGGGCCGGAGCCGCGGGCAGCGCCGCGACATCGGCGGCGGGCGCGGCAGACTCGGCTACCGCCGAATGGGCACCCATGAGCTTCGACGCCGAGACAATGCCAATCACCATGAAGATGCCGAGCAGACCGCCAATCACGGCAGAGCGGCCGAGCTTGCGCTTCGGCACCGAAATCGGCTCGGACACCTCGGGCTCGTCGTCTCGCACAAGGCGCCTTCCTTCGGAGGTCAAAGCACCTTTCGGGGGCGGCGAGGTCGTGCGGCGGGGTCCGGCGGCCTTCTTGGCGACCGCGCGTTCTTCGCGATTCTTGGCCAGCTTGGCGAACATCGCGCCGAGCTTTTCTTTGGACTTTCCGGCCATCGACGCCAACGTGGGCCCCAGTTTGTCGGCCATCGCCTTGGCCTTGGCCTTGGCCTTGGCGCCGGCACCACGCAGGCCCGCGTGCATCTTGTCGACGGCCTCCTGCTCTTCGTCGTCCACCGCCACATCCATCTCGCCGTCGGCGGAAGAAGGCGCGCTGAGCTCCGAGGAAGAGGCCTTTTCGACGGGTGCGCTGGAGCCCTTGGCGAGGGGTGCGACCGGCGCGTCAGGGCGCGGCGAAATAAGGGTTTTGCTCACGCGCTCAGCCATCGTTCCGGCGGCGGCAGCGGCGGCCACGCCCGCTGCCACAGAGGCTCCGGCGGCTGCGGCGGTGGCAGCCTTGCTGCTCGGATAGCGGAGCGAGACCACCAGTTGGGGCACGTTGGTCTCCGGGTCAATCTCCACGGCTACATGGTCAATGACCACGTTGCGTTTGCCCTTCTGATCGACATCTTCCAGGTCGAGCTTCTGACCTACACGCAAGAACTCCAGATTGGACCCCACGCGCAGCTCCCCCGTCGAGGCCTCCCGCACACGGGCCTTCATCGGCGAAGCCAAGCCATCGATGTGCAAACGGACGCGGGCGCCCATCGGCACGGGGGCGTCGTCGGTGGCCCCTTCCGCTTCGGTGGGAGCGCACATCACGCGTAGACGCTCGGCGGCGTCCGCATCGAGCTTCAGGAAACGCAGGCCAAACTCGCCCCCTCGCTCCTGTTCTTCACGCCAGGTCACCTCGGCCTCCGCCAAGACCTCGGTTCCGGCACCTTCAAAGCGGCAAATCAGCCGGTCGCCTACCTCGGGCAAGTAGGCAGTTCGCAGGCGCATGCCCTCGGGGGACACATCCAGAGACTCCGCCTCGAAGCCCGCGCCGCCCTCTGCATCTCCGACGGCCACGAGGGCCTCGAAACGAACGCGCTTGCCCGAACCGCGCCTCCGCTCGTCTCCGATGGCCTTTTCATCCGTGCCTCGAATGCTCATGACCGAATCCTCCAAAAGAAGCTCTGTGCCGGTCGACAGTCCGTTCGACCTACGACCCCGCTACGCCACGCTCCGCGCCTCGGCCAAGTTAAGTGCGGAGCGGTCCCCTAGACGGCAGAGCATTTCCGGGGCAAAACGAGGCTTGAATGAAGGACGATGAGGCCCCCCCGGCGGCTGCGTCTGCCGCCCTGGCAAAGGCGGCCTCCGCCACGGCCGACCCCAAACCTGCCCAAGACGTGGTGCTGATCGGTGGCCCCACGGAAAACGAAGGCGGTTTCCACGTGCTTCGCCGCCGCGAAGACACCATCGAGCTCGGCGAGGTGCGCGCCCTGAAAGAGGGACAGCCCATCCACGGCGAGGTGGTGCGGCTGCACGCTCGCGAGGACAACGAACGCATTTTCAACGTCGAGGTCCTCGTGCCCAGCTCCAAAAAGGCACCGAAGAGCCTGGGGCGTCCCGCGCAAATCGCGACCGATGATTACCGCCGCAACTGGGAGGCCATTTTTGGCGCTCGGCGGGACGAAAAACCGAGCTGAGCCTGGGATGCACCGCGTGTCTCTTCGCCTCGGGAGGACGCCGTGAGCGCGTCGAGCGGCCCGTTGACGGCATCGTTCGCCGATCTCGCGGGGCTCGATTCGTTTGAGCTCCAACCATCAGGCTCGACCGAAGAGGAGGACCTGCCGTTCGAGCCCACGGAGCTGCCGACGGACCGCCCGATCGTTACGACAGGGGCCTTGGCGGCCCAGGCCCTCGCCTCGAAAAACGACACGATCCACGCGGCAGGGGCCGCGGGCTCGGCGGCGGCGCTGGTCGCCCGCGCCCTCGCGGCAGCGGGCACGAGGCGGATCGTCGCCCTGGCGGCCGACGACGAGAGCGCCCGCGCGCTGGCGGCCGATCTCTCGTTTTTGCTCGGCACCAAGGACGCCGACGACGTCGAAGCGGCCCACGAAACGAGCTTTGGCGATGTGCTGCTGTTCGTGCCCAATGAAGCGAGCCCCTACGCCGACGTGAGCCCCGATCGCCGGGCCGCCGAGCAGCGCCTGGCGACGTTGTTCCACCTCGCGATGGACCTGCCGTGGCGGGTGCTGGTGCTGCCCGTGCCCGCCCTCGCACGCAAGGTCGTGCCCCGCGACGAGGTGCTTCGCCACGCCGAGCACGTGGCGGTGGATCAAGAGCGCGACCGCGACGAGCTGTGCGCGCGGCTCGCGGAGGCCGGCTACGTTCGCGCGCCATTGGTCGAAGATCCGGGCACCTTCGCCGTGCGGGGCTCGCTCCTCGATGTGTGGGCGCCGTCGGCGCCCCTGCCCGCGCGCATCGAGCTCTACGGCGACCTCGTGTTGGGCATCAAAACCTTCGACCCCGACGATCAACGCACCGTGAGCGAGGTGCGCGAGCTGTGGCTGACGCCGGCCCGCGAGAACATCCTCACGCCGCAAAACGTCGAGCGCGCCAAACAGCGGGTGCGCGCCCTGTGCGACGCGGTCGATTGGCCGTCCACGAAGGCTCGCGCGCTGGTCGATGACGTCACCTACGGGCGCAATTTTTTTGGCGCCGAAGGCCTCGTGCCTGCCTACGTCGACCTCGTCCCCCTCGCCACGTACCTGCCGAAAGACATCGCGTTCGTGCTCGAAAATCCGGCCCACGCCACGCGCGCTCTGCGCGACGAGCTGGGCCGCGCCCTCGCCGACGAGACCGAAAAACGCGGCGAGCCCCACTTCCCCGTCACGAGCTTCTACGCCAGCGAGGCCGACGTCACGGCGCTCCTGTGCCGGCACCCCACGGTCGCGCTGCACCGCACGCCGGTCGAGGGAAGCATCGACGACCCACTGAGCTTCGAGCGTTTCGAGGTAGCGCCGTCCGAGACACCCACGTTGGCTACGTTCGATCAGTCGGAGCTCGAGCGCGCGATCAAGAGCGCGCGCACGACCGCCGGAAAAACCGGGGCCCTCTCCCCGCTCGTTCGGCGCGTCGCGGGCTGGGTCGCGGAGGGTCTGCGGGTCGTGATCGCGGCCCGCGCCGAGACGCAGGTCGAGCGCCTGGTCACGCTCTTGAGGCACCGCGGCGCCAAGGTCCGCGCCAGCCTCGGCCGCTTCGATCCGCGGCTCGTCTTCGATGTGTCCGAGACATCCGGGAGCGAGCGGCGGGGCGGCGCGCTGGTGGTCGTGGGTCCTCTCGCGCGGGGCGTCGTCGCACCGGCGGAGCGCCTGGTCCTCGTCACCGAGGAAGAGATCTTCGGCTCTCGCGTTCACCGTCGCGCGGGGCGCGCGAAGACCACCGCAAACACCGCCAAGGCCTTCGTCGAGGACCTGCGGAGCCTCGCGGTCGGCGACTACGTGGTGCACGTCGAGCACGGCATCGGCCGCTATTTGGGCCTGCAACACAAGGACCTCGGCACCACCGTCGTGGACCTGATCGCCGTCGAGTATTTCGGCGGCGACAAGCTCTATCTGCCCGTCTATCGGCTCAACCAAATCCAGAAATACGCGGGCGCTGACGCGAGCCCGAAGCTCGATCGCTTGGGCGGTCAAACCTTCGCCAAGACGAAGTCGAAGGTCGAGAGGAACGTCCGCAAAATGGCCGACGAGCTCTTGCGTTTGTACGCCGAGCGGCGCGCCATCACGGCCGAGCCCCTGCCCTCCCCCGACGACGAGTACCGCGCCTTCGAGGCCACCTTCCCCTTCGACGAAACGGCCGATCAAGCGCGGGCGATCTTGGAGGTCGAGAAGGACTTGGGCAGCGGCTCGCCGATGGACCGCCTGGTGTGCGGCGACGTTGGCTTTGGCAAGACCGAGGTGGCGTTGCGCGCCGCGTTTCGCGTGGCGATGGCGGGCAAGCAGGTGGCCGTCTTGTGCCCCACGACGGTCCTCGCGCAGCAGCACTTTCACACATTTTCCGGCCGTATTTCCGACTATCCGCTGACCGTGCGCGCGCTGTCTCGCTTTCAAAGCAAGGCCGACCAAGACGCGACCATCCGCGGCCTGCGTGATGGCAGCGTCGACGTCGTGATCGGGACGCACCGTCTGTTGTCGAAGGACGTGCATTGGAAGCGCCTTGGGCTCTTGGTGGTGGACGAAGAGCAGCGCTTCGGGGTGACGCACAAAGAGCGCATCAAGACGCTGCGCACGAAC
>CAYLJT010000344.1:0-8758 GCA_964383995.1 uncultured Polyangiaceae bacterium | reverse complement strand
CGAGGACGTCACCGCCCTCGGCCCCGACGGCCGCGCCGCGCGGGGCATGTTCCTCGGCTTCCAGCACCCCGAGGCCATCGCCGGCGTGAGCGTCATCAACTTCCTCCGCCAGGCCATGGCCAACCGCAAGGGCATCAACGACTTCTCGGTTCTCGAGGTCCGCATGTCCGTCCTCCAGTGGGCGGCCCGGCTGGGCATGGACGACCGCTTCGTGTCCCGGTACCTCAACGAGGGCTTCTCGGGCGGCGAGCGCAAGAAGAACGAGATCCTCCAGATGGCGCTGCTCGAGCCCGACTTCGCGGTGCTCGACGAGACCGACTCCGGCCTCGACATCGACGCCCTCGTCGAGGTGGCCACCGCCATCCTCGAGGTCCGCAAGGACCGGCCCGACCTCGGCATCCTCCTGATCACCCACTACCAGCGGATCCTCGACCACCTCCCGCCCGACCACGTGCACGTGCTGCTCGACGGCCGTGTCGCGTGCAGCGGCGGCCCCGAGCTCGCGACCCGGCTGGAGGTTGAGGGCTTCGACACCTTCCGATCCGAGGTGGCGGCATGAGCAGCGAGCGCAGCGAGCGACCCGGCACCATGAGCGCGTCTTCGCTCGACATCGCCCGCATCCAGGCCGACTTCCCGATCCTGAAGCGTCAGGTGAACGGCCACCGGCTCGTGTACCTCGACTCCGCGTCGTCGGCCCAGAAGCCGCAGTCGGTGCTCGACGCGATGGACCGCATCTACCGCGAGTCCTACGCCAACGTGCACCGCGGCGTGTACACGATCGCCGAAGAGGCCACTGCCGCGTTCGAGCAGGGACGGGCGAAGGTCGCGCGCTTCGTGGGCGCGCGCGAGTCACGGGAGATCGTGTTCACCCGCAACGCGACCGAGTCGATCAACCTCGTCGCCTACTCGTGGGCCCGCGCCAACCTGCGCGAGGGCGACGTGATCGTGCTGAGCCACCTCGAGCACCACGCCAACATCATCCCGTGGCACATCCTGCGCGAGGAGCGCGGGGTCGACATCCGCTGGATCCCCCTCACGGCCGACCAACGCGACATGGTGTTGCTGCTCCATGAGCTCGACGTGGAGTACCCGGGGCAGACCCGCGCCCCCGAGCGCATTCGCTCGACGTTGACGGTCAAGGGCGAGCTCGGCGGGTTCACCGCCATGTCGAAGACGGTCGGCCTGCCCGTGGCCATCGCGGCGAAGCTCCTCTTGCGCGGCGAGCTGACGCTCACCGGAAGCCTTATCCCTACCCATCCTTCCATCTACATCCCCGTTCTTCAAGAGGTCGAGCGGGCTGGCCTTCGCTTCGTGGAGAAGAGCGAATCGAAAAACCCCATTCAAGTCTGAGGACATACCATGCTGGGTCTCGGTGTCATTGGCAGCTCACGGAAAGAAAACGAGCACAGGCTCCCCATCCACCCCGATCACTTCGCGTCGATTCCAGACGAAATTCGCGCCTCCATGCGTTTCGAGTCGGGGTATGGCCGGGCGCTCGGCGTGCGCGACGACGACCTTCGCGGCCTCTTCGCGGGGACGGCTCCGCGCGCAGCGCTCTTGCAGGAGAGCGACGTGGTGCTCCTGCCCAAGCTGATGGCGGCGGACCTGCGCGAGACGCGCGTCGGCGGCGTGTTGTGGGGCTGGCCGCACTGCGCGCAGCAACCGGAGCTGACCCAGGTTGCCATCGACCGCAAGCTGACGCTCATCGCCTGGGAGTCGATGTTTGCCTGGAAGAACGAGACGCGCGACATGCACATGTTCGAGCGCAACAACGAGATGGCAGGGTATTGCGCGGTCATCCACGCGCTCGGCCTGGTCGGCAAGGACGCGCACTACGGTCCGCCCGCCATCGCCCGCGTCATCAGCCACGGCTCCGTCAGCCGCGGGGCCATTTTCGCCTTGCGGGCGCGGGGTTTCGCCGACATTCGCGTGTACACCCAGCGGCCCACCTGGGCCGTCCACGACAAGATCCCCGGCTGCCGCTACGGGCAATTGGTGGGTGGCAAGGACGGCAGCGAAGCGTGGGTGATCGAGCCCGGCGGCGCGCGTCGCCCGCTGGCCGAAGCGCTGGGCGAGGCCGACCTGATCGTGAACGGCATCCTCCAGGACACCGACCATGTGTTGATGTTCATGCGCGACGAGCAGCACGCGATGCTCAAACCCGGGGCGCTGATCGTGGACGTGAGCTGCGATCTTGCCATGGGCTTCTCCTTCGCGAAGCCGACCTCGTTCGAGAAGCCGACGTTTACCGTGGGAGACGTGACCTATTACGCCGTGGATCACACGCCAAGCTACCTGTGGCGGAGCGCGTCGTGGGAGCTGTCGCGCGTGGTGGTCGCCTTCCTGGAGCCCATCTTGGCTGGGCCCCGTGTCTGGGACGAAAACCCGACCATCCGTCGGGCGCTCGATATTCGGAAGGGAGAGATTCAAAACAAGAAGGTCGTGCGCTTGCAGGGAAGGGCGTCGACCTACCCCCACGCCGTGGTGGGCCCGGCGGGGTAGGGGGCGGAAGCGCCGTGGGTCGTTCGCTCGCACCTGCCCGAGGGTCAGGGCCGCCATCCTTGCCCATGGTCCCGTGGTCGGGCCCGTCCGCGACCTGACCCTGTCTACTCGATCACGAACATCGGTTGGCTCAGCGACTGTCCGTCGCGCATGTAGGCCGAGATCCACGCCCGCGCGCGGGTGAAAATCGACGCGGGGACCTCGTCGAGGATGATGGTGGCGTCCGTCGTCAAGGTCGCCGGATCGAGGGGTTTGGTGAGCACGACGGTCCCGTGCTCGTCTTCCACGATCAGCACGGCGCTGACGATGGTCTCCGCCTCGATGGTGGTATTTCCATCCATCCAGATCTCGGGATAGCCATTGGCGCTGGAGGGATTCAGGAAGATGCCACACTTGACACACAGGGGGTCGATGGGCTGGGGCCAAAGGGCCGAGGTCGCTGCTCTGGAAGGTCGTACGCAGTGTGGAATCTGCGGTACACAGACGGCTGCCCCGGGCGGAGCGGCGAGGGACTTCGGTGTCCGTTGCGCCAAGAGGTTCGTCTCGGCCTTGCTGACCACAGGGTTCTGACCGCTGGTGCGCGAGGTTGGCTCTCCTATCCAGGGCAAATCGGTAGCACAGGCGACGCCGGCTGCTGTGGCGCAATGTCCGGGACGCGCGAAGGGGACGCGGTTGGCGCGTGTCAAGGTGTCCGAGACAAGATTGCTGGCGGAGCGCTGCGGTGCGGCCTGCCAGGCTATGCCCAGCCGCGCGGCGGCCACCGCGGCGCTGACCGACGTGCCGAAGAGGGCGGGAGGCACATGGTCCTCGTCCACCCAACCGATGCCCCCGAGGCCGAGAGCGACCGCTTCGGCGCAGGCCCCTGGGCGCGACAAGACCAAGGGTAGTCCGTGGTAGTCCACGGCTCCCACGCTCAACAGGTGGTCCGCGGGCAGACCCTTCTCGTCGGTGCGAAAGAAGGTCGCCGTGATCTCTGCCCTCCGCATCTGCACGAAGGTGGCGTAGCTTTGCTTGAGGTCGCTCCATTCGTTCGCGCCGAACAACGCTGCGCAGGACGCCTCCGTGGGCCTCACGGCCTTGTCCCAACGGGCAGGGCAAAGCAAGCCCGTCCCCTGGTCGTCGCCGCCGCTGCTGTTTCCGGCTGCCGCTACATGCAGGGCGCCCAGGCACGCCGCGGCGGAATAGGCTTCAAACAGCGCCACCACGGCGCGGTCTGTGGAGGCCCCCGGGTTGTCGTCGCACACCGCACCGCCGGGTGCACTGGCGTAGCCGAAGGCGGAGAGCATGACCATGTGGAGCGGCGTATTTGCGAGCGAGATCGGGTCTTGCACTGCGCGTTGCAGCTCGTCGCGGTAGGCGCGGACTTCCCCCCACAGCGCATCGGCCGCGTCGCTCAAGAGACCAAAGCTACCTCCTTGCGCGCTCAGCGTTTCGAGGCCCGTCGCCTTGTCGATCTGCCTTGGTAGGGCCATGGCGCGTCGCACCTGGAGGGGGCACGCCTTAGGGTCTGTGCAGGCAAGGTCGGCTACCATCCAGGCCAGCGTCTGACCATGCTGCGCCCCGCGAGGTAAGAGCGAGGCCAGGCCTGGTTCGGGGCTGTGCTCGGGGACCGTGTCGAGCACGATCACCCGTGTGTCGATCGTGGCCGTGCTCGGGGCGAGCTGTGGCTGGACCGCGCCGCGGAGCCTACTTCGCGCCCAAATATTCAGGGCGTCTTCGTGGCCTTGGGGCGTGAGGTAGGTGCAATCCTGGCTTGTGCCGGCGGGCAGCGTCGCCACGTCGGCGCTCGTCGGTGGGCGGGGAAGGCTCCAGTGGTATCGGCAGTGCAAGGCCGATCCGGCATGGGGGCCGAGCAGCGCCTGACCTTCAAAGGACCCGATGTCGGGGCAGAGTCCCCCGGCAGGATCCACCGCTGGCGGGCCGATCCAGTGGGGACAGGTGCCTATGGGCGTGCCGGTGGTAGGAGGTGGCGTGGGCATACCCGCGCAACTGTCGATCGTGGGTGGTGGGCTCGTCGACCCGCCACGGCAGGCCTCCAAGAGCGCCGCGAGACTCATCAAACCCAAGGCGCCAACGAACAGACGCGCCTTGATACGAGCAGTCGTTACCAACATGGTTCCTCCGCCAAACGCCAGCTTGAAGTGCCAGCCATGCCTCGTCCTACGCAGTCCCATCCTGGAATTGGACGGCGCCCCTCAGCTACGACGAAATGACCCGAAATACCCACCACGCGCTGTCGCTGTTCCGGACGTCTCGGGTCGCCCTACGCAGCGCTTCGCTCAGCCAAGGTGCGTCGTCGGTGCCCTCGTTGGGCTGGTCCGTGGGGAGGTAGAGGCCTTTGGCGACCTGTCCAGAGAGCTGGTCGGCGACGGTATCGATGGCCGCCAGGACCTCGTGGCTGCCCCGCGCGACGAACGCCTGTGCGAGGCCCATACCGTCGTCCTTCGCGGTCTCGCAGCCGAGCAGGCTGACCGTCTCGGGGACCCGCGCCAAGGCAAGAATGTCCGGGACAGTCAGTGGGCCATCCGCGAGTCGGAGGGCTGCGCTGGCGCCGTCTCGACCGGCAAACGAAGCGTGACCGTCGTAGTGAAAATGCCGTGTGCAGCGGTCCTCAAGGGCCGCTAGGACGGCTGCGCGGGTGGCCGTCCGTCCGGACAGCTCGCGGACCTGGAGGCCCTTGGAGGACAGCCCCTTGCGCACCTCGGGCGCGGCTTCTTCGGCGGCCGCCAAGTTGCTTTCCGGGTTGATGACGACGAGCGCAGTCGCGGTGCCCGCGCACGGCAAAGAAGGCGGTTCAGGTGTCGCTACGTGCAGCTTGTAATGAACGCTGAAGGTGTCGGCGATGGTCTTCCCGTTCCAGGTCAGGGCCTCGAAGGGGACGCGGCGCAGGGGCCCCTCCGCGGGTAGCTCGATCCGCTGAGCTCGGGCGAGGGGAGCCGCGAACGGTGCCAGCAGCGCCCGCGCGAGGGCGCCGTCCGGGCCCTTTGCCCGGGTTGGCGGCGAGGCGGCGCCCGGCCACGGATCGAGGCGTGCCATGGTCACCGCGCCGTCGGCCTCGACGGCAAAACCTACCCACCCGGAGTCGACGCGATGGTAGACGAGCCGAACCGTGCCCGGCGCGACCTGCGCGGGAGCGGTCGCGCGGCGTGATCCAAGGCGCTTCTGGATGTCGGCGAGGGCCGTCTTGTTCGGTCCTTGCAGGGTTGCGTTGGGCCCGGCCGAAGCTTCCGCTCTTTCGCGGGAGCGCCGGTAGCGGCCTTGCTCGGCCATGGGTAGGAGGTTGGTCGCCGCTTGGTTGTCAAAGAATCGGGACAGCCCGCGTTGCGCTGCCAAAGCCGCGACGCGTAGCGCTTCCCTTCGCGCCGCTGCGCCCTCAGGGAGACCTTCGGCCCGTCGCACGTGGAAGTCCACCGCCTCTTGCGACCAACGCGCCTGCTGCTCGAAGAAGGACTGTCGCCCTTCACCGAAGGGCACGAGCGCGCTCCAACGATCCAAGGATTCGTCGGCCGCCGCGTAGGCCGCGGTCGCTCGTTCGAGGTCGCCGAGCTTTCGCAGCGCCCGGGCGCGCCCTGCCGCGGCGCGAAAATGCAGCTCCAGCGACAAGCGCTCTTGGCCCATCGCTTCCAGCTTGTCCGAGACATTCAGCGCCTCTTCCGCATCGTCGAGCAGGGCGATTTCGAGCCGAAGGGTGGTCAGCCACACGCCCATGCGCACGTCCCCGGCGTCGGCCGAGCGCACGGCGTCCTCGTAATAGGCGCGGGCCGCGCGGGCGTCGCCCTTCGCCACCTCGGCGTAGGCGCGGTTCACGAGCGCGTTGGTGAGCGCCGCGGGGCAAGCCTCACGCGCGGTGGTGATCCCGTCGTCGGCGAGCGCCGCGGCGGCGGCGTGGGAGGCGTCGTCGTCCGCTCCGCGCAGCACGGCCCACGCTGCGCTCGTGGCGGTTCGGGCGTGGGTACACGGATCGGCGGAAACCTTGCCTTCGGCGGCCAGGCGCTCGGCCATCGACCGCGCTTCGGTTACCCTACCGAGGGTCGCCAAAACCTCCATGCGTTGGTTGCGCGCGGCGACGGAGCGCGAGGTCAGGTCGAGGCGGTCGGCCGCCCAAAGCACCTCGTCGATGTAGCCGAGGGCCTGGTCGAGCTGTCCCGTTTCCAGAGCCCACATCGAGCGGTAGTAGTTGGCGTCCAGCCGGCATTCGGGGCAGCGCTCTTCGACCTCCGGCCGCGCCGCGAGCAGGGCGCCCGACGCCGCAAAGTCGAAATCTCTTACCATGCCCAGGAACGCCAGCAGGTAGCGGTCGTCGGCTTCGTCGGAGATGCGTCCCGCGCTTTCGTCTCGCGCGATGGCCTCTTCGAGCAGGGCCTTGGCGCGAGCCCCGTCGCCGCAGCGCCGCTCGTAGCGGGCTCGCATACGGAGGGTGGGCAGGGCTATCGTCGGCGGCGCGCCCGCCATCGCGGAATGAAGCCACCTCTCGGCTTCCGCGCAGTCGTTCTTCTGCAGGGCTGCCCATGTCCGAGACAAATTCGTGTCCTCCGGCGAGGCCTGCAAAGGAAGGCGAAAGAGCACCTGCCCCGTCGGACCCTGGACGTCGAGCCGTCTGGCTCGCAGCCCCGGGCGCACAACAAATCGTGTGCCGGCCTCTACGGCTTTGGGCGCTTGAGCCTCGCCGCCCTCGACGCTGAGCTCGGCACCCGCGACAGGAACCCACAGCCGAAGCTCGCTCTCGGCGGTCACCTCGCAGGTAGGCCCCGCCGTCAAGGAGACGCAGCCCGCGAGCTCGATGCTGCGCAAATCGAGGGGCCCCTGACCGGTCTCCCAATCGTCGAGCACCACCTCGCGCCGCAGGACGACGAGCCCGTCCGCGCCGACGGAGGAAGGCTGCTCGGCAAGGGAGCGGAGAGCGTCATCGGAGGGCAGCGTCAGGCCCACGATGAACACCAGGACCGCGGGGCCGTTCGGTTGATCGCCCAGGGCATCGTGAGCCGGCGCGTCGATGGTAAGAGAGCCGTCGGTGTCGATGCCGTAGGCCACCTTGACGCTCCGGGCCTTGCCGTCGCGCACGACGAACACGCGCAGCGCCGTCGCGGCCGGGCCAGCGGCGGCCCGAATGCGGACCGAGAGTCGCGTGGAGGGTCGAAGGTGGATGGCGCTCTCGCTTCCGGCGTCGCTGCCACGCACGGCCAAGTCACCAGCGATTTCCAGGGTGTAGGCTGTCGGGTCTAGGTCGTCGGCGCGCAGGCTGAAGAACAGCGCGAGCCCGGCCGCCGCCGCCAGGGCAACGGCCACGGCGGCGCTGCTCCAGCGGCGAAACCGACCCCCGCTCTGCAAAAGCTTACCTTCCGGTTGGACCTTGGCCACCGCGGACGAGGAGCGGTCTTCGACGGCCTCCATGCCGCGCGCGAAGATGGAGTCGCGCTTCTCGTCGGACATCGGCCGCAGCAGCGTGGCGACGGGGGCCTTGGCGTCACGCACCTTTGCCGCAAAGGCCGACAGCTCAGGGTCCGGCACGTCCGGTGGCAGATTGGGGGGGTCCGAAGGCGCAGTCACGGGTAGGCTCCCTTGGGGGTACGCAGCGGCTTTTCGGAATTGGACAGGGCCACTTTGACTTTTGCTTCCATGCGCTGAACGCGTTTGTAGGTGGCTTCCAGCGAGAGCTGCGTGCGCGACGCGAGCTCCGGTCTCCCCAGGCCTTCCAGGTAGACCCAACGGAACAGCAGCAGCTCATTGTCGTCGAGGGCGGCCAGCACTCGTTCCATGGCCCGCGACTCCAGCAGCGCATCCTCGGGATCGCCGCCAGCCGTGCTGTGCTCGGTCAGATCGTCGCTCGGGTCGGGGGGTGGACGACGTCGGCTGTTGTCGCGGATGAAGCTCCGCGACACTTCGAACAAGAAGTTCTCCAGCGTGCCCCGACTGGGATCGTAGAGCCGCAGCTTTTGCCAGCGGTTCTTGCAGAGGTGCTCGAACACCTCTTGAACGAGGTCGTCCTTTTCGAAGAACTGCCGAGCGCGCCCGAACAAGTACTTCGAGACCGCGGCCTCGATGGTCGGCAAGAGCAGCGTCTCCGCCAGCCTGCGAGCGGCTGACGTGTCCCCTGCCAAGGTTTCGTCAAGCAATACGTGAAGCGGCACAGAGGTTGGCTGCCGAGCGGCAATCATGCAAGAGGCCCATGATACCCGCTGCCCTAGTCAAACCCAAGTTGAATTTGTGGGCGAGGCCTCTAAGTTTGGCGACACGTTTTTTTGTTGTCCAGCGGTGA
>CAYLJT010000343.1:0-8765 GCA_964383995.1 uncultured Polyangiaceae bacterium | reverse complement strand
TCACCTGTACCTGCGACGCCGTGTCGCCCGTTACCAGGGAGACCACCGACCTTCCTTCGCTGTCCTTGACGACGCTCTCCACCGGGACCGCCAGCGCTCCCACGTGCTCCTCGACCGCCACTCGCAGGCTGGCGGTCTGACCTGGCCGCAGGCCGTGCCCCGTGGGTAGGGAGGCGCGCACCGCCACGGAGTCGGTCTTGGGATCGACGGAGAGCCCGACAAACGCGATGGTGCCTTGGATGGTCGTCGGATCGGCAGCGCCGCCGTCGGAAGGCGCCGCAGAACGGGAGGCGGCGTGAATCCAGACCGGCTCGCCGACCCGCAGGGACGCAAGCTCACTGGAAGGTAGCATCGCCGTCGCCACCAGCCTGTCCAGATCGACCACCTCGGCCAGGACGGTGGTGGTGTCCACGGCTTCCCCCGGGTTAACGTGGATCTGGACGACTGTCCCGGACAAAGGCGCGCGAATGGCAAGCAAAGAGCGCTGCGTGCTGGCTGCCTCGCGCGACCTTTCGGCCTCGGCGACCTTGGCTTTGGCCTCCACCAGCTCGTTCTTGGCAGACGACGCGGCGAGCTCGGCGGCGCGCACCTCCTGGTCGGAGGCAAGACCACCTTGCAGCAAGCGCTTCTCGCGATCGAGCTCCACCTGCGCAAATTCCGCCGTCGCGCGCATCCGTTCCAGGGAAGCGCGGGTGGCCGCCGCCGACGCCGTGGCACGTTGTTCTTCGGCCGTGGCAGCGCGGGCATCGAGCTGGAAGAGCAGGTCGCCCTTATGGACCTTCTGACCTTCGGAGCAATGGGCCTCGGCCAGGACGCCGGCCACAGGTGAGGCCACCTTCGCCCCCGCCGCGGGCAAATCGTCGTGGGGATGATCGGCCTCCACCGTGCCGTAACCCTCGGCGTAGCGACGTAAGGTGGCGCGCTGAACTTTGGCGACCTGAACCGGGACCATCGTCTCGACGGCGCCGTCTTCTTCGCTCGCGCTCTCGGCCCCCTCGCCTGAATGACGCAGCACGAGCCAAGCGCCCGCCGCGGAAAACAGCGCAGCAAACGCGACAACGAGGGCGATTGAGGAGGGCTTCACGGGACTCCGCGCGGACCGGGGGTCGAACGCCGTAGCGTTAGCTCAACCCAGCGCGATCGTCACGATGTCTTCGTGGCTCGCCGAGCCGCCCGCCGCAGCTTGGTGTCGAACGTGCCACACGTCCGTTCCTTCGCATGCCCATAAGGTGTCAGAGCGCCGGGGTGTGGCCATTGGCCTCGCACAACCAGCGCTCCAGCTCGACCTTCCCAAGGTCGAGGACGACATCGCCCAGGGCGTCTGGGCCATGGGAGACAAAACGAGCGATCAACGTGCGGCGCTCACGCTCGGTAAGCGGCCGCTCGAGGCGGCGCTCGAAGAGGTGCGCCAAGGGCTCCAATCCCTGCTCGACACCCTTTTTCGTGCCCGCTTCGAAGCCGCGTTCGATGCCCTTCTCGATGCCTTTTTCGACGCCTCTTTCGATGCCCTCGGAGAGACCGCGCTGGTAGATCCAATTCTGCATGATGACCTTTTCTCCGAACAGTGCCTGTAAGATACCACGAAATCCCCGCTTTCGACCATCGACCTCGGCAATGACGCTCATCGACGCCGCCAGGTCCTCGTAGCTGCCTTCGGGCGCATCTCTTTGCATGGTCTTGACGACGTGTTTTACCGCCGAAGGCGTTGCGTCACGCGCCAACGGGGCGAGGATCCATCCCATGGGCCCCCTGGCGACCAGCTCCTCCACGCTGCGCTGATACACCGCGTCAATTCGAAAGCGCGCCCCCGAGAACGGCGCGCCCGCGGGCGAGATGCGGTATTCCGCTTCGATCGGCCAGGGCGCCTCGCGACCGGCCAAGAGCACGACAATGCTCTGAATCGTCAAGGGCGCCTCCCCTCGCGCCTTGGGTTGCGCGAGGATCGAGAGCGATTGATACTCAAAGATCCGCGCGGGCATGGTCCACCGCATGCGGGTCTGCCATTCCAGATGGAGCAAGCTGCGACGGTTGTCGAGCCACAGGTCGATGGACCGATCGAGCCGCCTTTGCCGCTGTGCAAACTGCGTCTCCGCCAGGCCGCCGACCCGTAGGTCGCTTGCGTCGGGAAGAAAGGCCCTCGCGAGCTGCTCCGGCGCACGCTGGCCGAGGTGACGAAGGAGCAGATCGATGTCTTGTCGTTGGGTTGCCGCCATACCACGTCCTGTCGACCTCGGGGTAAGGAGCCGAGGTCCTTAACCCTTCATCGACGGCACGCGGAGGCAGTTGCTAGCGGCGGCGAATTTTTTTGAAATGGAGGCCCTTGCCGGGACGGAGCGACGGGCCCGAGACTTTGGCGCTGGAGCGGATCAGGCGAAGCGCACCGAGTAGATGGGGGGTAGATTGTTCGCTGCAGCGATCCAGCCTTCGCCACCGTCCTCGCTGATGTACAGGTTGCCCGTGGTGCTGCCAAACGCGACGACGCCGTCGCGGTTGGAAAGGGCGTGGCGATACACCACGTCGTACGCGCACTCCTGCGGCAAGCCGTTGCGTTGCGCGCGCCAGGTGCTGCCGCCGTCGTCGCTGCGCGCTACGAAGAGACCGCCGTCGATGGCCATGCGCTGCTGGTCCGAGCGACCTGGAACGACCCACGCGGTGGCGCCGTTTTTTGCGTCGACGGTGACCGGAAAGCCGAAGTGGATGCCCTGGTCAGGCGCGCTTACCTTTTTCCAGGAGCGGGCGCCGTCGGCGCTGTAATAGATGCCCACGTGGTTCTGTTGCCAGACGTGGTTCGGGTCGTCCTCGCATTGCTCGATGTAATGCGTGTCGTGGCCCCACTCGGCCTCGGGCTCGGGTGTGTGGTCGAGGAGCATGCCTTTGTTGGCGCTGCGCCAGCTCTGCCCACCGTCCAGGGTTTCGATGACACCCGCGGTGGACACGGCAAGCAGCAAGCGGTTCGGATCGCGCGGGTCGACCACGATGGAGTGGATGCCCGGCGCGAAGTCGCCCCCTTCCGACGCGGGCGTACCAAACCACTTGGTTTCGCCCTTGGCCTCGCCGTCCCACAGGTTTCCGCCCCGCGACTCGTGGTCCCAGAGGGGTCGGTTGAGCTCAAAGGAAGCACCGCCATCGCGGCTGACGAAGAGGCCACCAGGGATGGTGCCGACATACACCGCGCCGCCCGGGCCAAAGCCTATGATCCACAGCTTGGCGAGCGTCGCAACCTTGGTCGAGATGCGCCAGCCGACACCGAAATCGGAAGACGCGTCTTCGTACATGTCTTGCGCGATGTAGCGCGCGCCCTCGGGGTATTTGATCTGTGCTGCGGCGTCGGTCCAGGTCTGCCCCTCGTCGTCGGAGATGGAGAGCTTGGCGCCCCAGTGGCCGTGTCCGAGCAGCGCCCAGAGCCGCCCCGTGAACGGGTCGCGCGCCACGAAGTTTACGCCCGTGCCGGCGTGCCCCGAGAGCCGTGGGCGCCATTGGCCCCCTGTCTTCTCGACGATGAACGTGCCCTTTCGGGTGCCGACCAGGATGCGCGATGTCATGTCTTCAGCCTCCGCTCAATGCTTGTAGAATGTGCACTTCGTCCCCCGGAGCGACCGGATCGGTGAGCCCGCCGCGGTCGCGGATCATTTGTTTGCCCACGAAAATGTTGACGTGGCGGCGCACACGGCCGCGCTCGTCACAGACATAAAATCCGATGCCAGGCGCGAGGCGTTCGAGCGCCCGCACGACCTCGGCGACGGTGGATGCTTCGACGGCGAGCTCCTTGCCCTCCAGGTGAGGAAAGAAGCTGTACAGGTGCCGGGTCAGGTGCACGGTGGCCACGCCGCCTTTTCGCACGGGGCGCTAGCTGTTGGCAAGGGTAAGCCGCAGGGGTGCGCGACGAAGCTGCGACGGAGTCACGGGGCCTTGGGATTTGGCGCGGGAGCGTCGTCGGGCGCGAGGAAGGTGCCACCACCGCTGCCCACGAAATCGAGCGCGGGGTGACCCGTGGCCCAGGCGCGCTCGGCCCAGCCCTTTAGCTCGGCGTAACGCCGGGGGGCGTAGCCGAGCCGCATCATGATCAAGAGCCAGTTGTAGTGCATGAGGCGCAGCGAAGCCCACGACTCCGCCACGATGCCGATCACCGACAGCGAAACGACGCGCGCGAGGCGGCCGAGACGGCGCCCTACGGACACGCCCTCGGCGAGCAAATAATCGCGTAGGGGCACCCAGCGAAATGGGTCGACGGTGCGTGGCGGAAGCAGCGGCTCGGCCGCGTGGGAAAAGGCCACCAGCAGGGCGCTCAGAAATACGCCCCAGAGCGGCGAGACGTGCAGTCCTTCGCGACACCAGGACCCGAGCGGACCCGCCACGGCGTACAACACGCCGATCAAGGGCGCCGACAGCGCGAACCAGCCGCGCAGGCCGGCTGCGAACGCGACCTTGCCATACCAGAGCAGGAGGAGCAGCGCGTAGACGAGGCCCGCGTCGATCGGCACGTCGGCCACCGTGGTCAGATTCAGCCCACGCAGCGCAGCCAAAAGAAAGAGGTTCTCGGTCGTCATGAACAGGGCATGTCCGAGCACGGCGGTTCGGGAGCGATGGAAGATGACAAACAGGAAGGCCTGCAGATCGAACGAGAAGAACGTCAGTTGCGTCATCGGGGCGATGAGACAGTGCAAGGCGACGCGCGCAAAAGGCCCCGAACGCCCTTGCTCCGGCGAGGTGAGCCAACCGAGCTTCTGCACGAGCCGCGCGACCTCCGCCGACGGGGGTCGGAAGGCGACGGCTTCGAGGGGGCTCGGGCGAAACATGCTCTCTACCTACTCCAGACCTGCGACGGCGCGTGGAGGCTCGCGCCGCGACACCCGCAAGCTCGAGGGCCCGCCGTTGGCGAAGAAGCGCCGCACCGCCTCCGCTTGATCCAGCAGATAGCCGGGCATCATGCGGTTCATGAGCCAGGTCGGAAACCAACCGCCTTGGTTTTCGCGATCGAGGTAGGTAAGCTCGCTCGTCTGTCCGTCGCCGAGAGGGGTGCACAGCGCGGCGCCCCACCAGTCGATCCGCTCGTAACCCCGCTCGGCAGGCAAACGATCGACGGATCGGAAGCTCGCCAGAAGGACGCCGGGGGCAGCCTCGGAGACGACCTCCAGACTGCACAGATCGCGCGGGGCAATGCCGGGGATTCCAGGCTCGAAGCGTTGGTAGAGGATGCGCGCTTGCGGGCTCAGCACCTCCACGACGTGCCCCCCCGCGAACTCCTTCGTCCACTCCTTGTGGTAGTCGAGCAAACGATGAACAAAACCCTCGAACACGACCTCCGGAGGGGCCGCGACGACCGGCAGCCGCCAACGGAAGAGGTGATTGGCGTCGTCCGGCATGGGCCGGCTCCAGAGGCCGATGTCGCCCCGGCTGGCGAGAGATTTCCAGCCCTCCACGGCGGTCAAAAGCTCCCGATCCTGGGCCAGCCAGGCGGCGGAGCGAGCGAGCCAATCGTGGGTGGGCTCCATGGCGGTGGGGCGAGCTTGAGCGGCGGCGCCCCGCGGTGTCAACCGCTGCGTCGCAGCTCGCGGCGAATTTGTGAAGGATAGGGACCTCCGATCGCGGGGACTCCGATCCTTCGTGACAACGACAGCAAGCCAGCGCTGGCAGATGCGGTTGCAATTTTCCGCGCGCTTTGGATCGCCTTGGCCAGCGCGTTTTGACCTACCCATCCGCGAAACCTACGAGGTATGGTGGCTCGCGATGCATTCGCGCTCCTCGCTTTGGTTGCTGCTCGTCGCGGTTCTGGCTCTTTCGGCCTGCGATGAAGCGTCGAGCTCGGACGACGGCGAATCCAGCTCCGACACCACGGCGACCGCGGGCACCTCGGCGACGTCGGGCGTGGGCGGCGCGACATCCGGCACGGGCGGCGCTAGCACCTCGGGCGCGGGTGGCGGTGGCGGGTCGGGTTGGACGCCCGATCCCATTCCTACCCTCGACGAAGAGCCCTCGGCCCCCTGCGACGCAGCCCTGACCGATCCTTACTACTTCCAGTACCTCGACAACCTGTGCGACGAAAAGCGCTATCCCTCGGTCATGGATCGGGACCGCGCCTGCCCGATGGCAGACGACAGCCCCACGATCACGCGCGCCGACGGGACGACGATCACCTACACATCTTCCAGCGACCCTATCGTGGTCGACAGCGAGGCCCTGAAGGGCCTTGTCCCGGACGAGATGAATGTCGTCGTCATCTTGATTCGCAGGGTCAACGGCGTGCCCTATTACCGCTACCTGTCCAATGGCAGCCACGATACGCCCTACCAACCCTGGAGCACCACCAAGTTCTTTGCCGCAGCCAACGCGGCTTCGCTGCTCCGCATTCAATCGAGCTACACAGTAGGCTTGACGGCTGACGTCGACGGCTACGCCCTCGGCGACCTGATCACGAGCATTCACAACTACGACTACAGCCCCTACAGCTCGAACAGCTTGGGGCGCTATTTTCACAACATTGGAGGCCGCGACCGGGCCAACGATCTGGTGCACGCGCTCTGGCTCAATCGCCCCGCGTCCGAGACATTTGGGGGCAACTACGGCGAGGTCGAGCCACCCCTCGGCTATCACTTCGTCGAACCCACGGGGGAGAGCGTCGACATCACCCCAGACACGACCTTTGGCTACGCCAACAACCTCTCTGCCTTCACCATGGCAGAGGTCGTCAAGCGCCTTGTCTTGCACCGCGAGGAGGCCAGCCAAAGGCTCCCGGGCATCCAATGGAAAGACCTCCGCGTGCTGTTGTACGGCGCGGAAAATTCGGCCAAATATGCCTGGGGCGGCATGACCGCCGACACGGCGATCTACCTCCAGGCGGCCCACGACATGGACTACATCGAGGCGCGCAGCCATGGCCAATGGACCACGTTCTCCAAGCTCGGCTTGGGCACCAGCGGGCAGTTCCTGGATGTCGGCTACGCCTGTTATCCTGTGCTCGATCCGGAAGGAAACGCCGTGCCTGGTTGGGGTCGGGAGTTTGTGATCGCGGCCCACCTCCCCACGGGAGGAGCGACCTGGCGTGAGCGCGACCGGCTGCTCGCGACCTACTATAGAAAAATCGTTCTGCGTATCGTGGACGGCCGCTTGTAGGCGGCGCGGGCAGCGGAAGCCATGCTCGCCAAAGCCGGAGACGTCCGAGAAGCCAGCGCTGAAATGCACCGAAATAGCGAGCCCAGGTCCCTACAAATAGGCTGCGATCGCATTCTTACCGCGCGCAACGCACGCCCAGGAGCACGACGATGACCGAGACAAACGGCACCTTTCCACGCACCATCCGCATTGGAATCCTCGTCTTCGAGGGCTTCGAGCCCCTCGATGTCTGGGGCTTCGTCGAGGCCTTCAGCATCTCTCGCTTCATCGGCACCGGCTACGGCGACTCGCCCCCCTTCCCCTTTCAGGTGCTGCTGGTCTCCAACGAGGTGAGCACGCCTGGCGGTAGCGCCACGCCCCAGCCCGTGCGCAGCTACAACGGTCCGCGCGTCGCGCCGGACTACTTTCGGGACCAGGCGCTCGGCGCAAACCTGGACATGTTGATGATCCCAGGTGGCATTGGCGTCTTCGAGGGACTGCTCGACAACAACAACCCAGGGGCGGTCGCTGCCTTGCTCGACTGGGTACGTGCCATGGACCAACGAGTACAACTGATGACATCGGTGTGCACGGGCGCGGCTGTACTGGCGGCGTCGGGCGTGCTCGATGGCAAGGCGGCGGCCACCAATCACCAAGCCTTTGGCGAGGTCACCCCCTTCGGACCCCGCGTGTTGTGGGACAACGTGGCAAGGTGGGTAGACGCCGGGCGCTACGTGACCTCGGCAGGCGTTTCGGCGGGCACCGACATGGGCTTTTATCTGGTCAAGCGTTTGGCGGGGCGCGCGGTCGCCGAGACCTCTGCCAAAGCGGCTGAGTACGACTGGCATCGGGACCCCGAGACGCCCATCTATTACCCCGAACAGGCCGTCGTTCCAGGCTAGGCAAAGCGTTCACGCCCGCAGAAGACGGCCTCCCTGCATCGTGATGCGAGCGCATGGCGAGATTTCTTCGACCCCCCGCGGATCCGTCGCCGCGAGCGGAGCGTAACTTGCTGCAGCGCGCCCAAGGACGGCGCGGCTAGGCGGGAGTGTACCTATGAGATGGTCGTTGGGAGCGTGGGTGGGCGTGGGATTGGTAGCAGCGGCGATCGCAGGGGGAGCGGCAAGTTGCAGTGATACCTCGGAGCCCGAGGAAGGGACGATGCCTCGCATCGTTGTGTCGCCGGCGGCGGATGACTTGGTCGACCCGATCGACGCGACCCCCGACCCGAATGGCGACAACGTGTTCTTTACGGCCTCCAACGGCAGCGCCAAGGCCGTGTTTCGGGTGGAGTTCGGGGGCGGGACGCCCGTCGTGGTGGTCAGTGGCGGGCTGTTGACGGACCCGCGTGGCATCGCTTCGAGCAGCGACGGACAGACGGCGTACGTCGCCGATCGTGCGACCCCCGGCGGGGGTGCGCTGCTGGCGGTGGCCATGGCGAACGGCGCCCTCACACCCATCGCTGGCACCGAAGGGACCGAGCCGACGGCCCTCGATATTTCCGTCGACACCTTTGGCAAAGAGACCCTCTATTTCGCGGGGAAGAGCGGGGGCGAACCGGCCCTCTTCGCCATCGACGCGGCGGGTGGAACCGCGACGGTCATCGCCAAGGGAGCTCCGATGGTCGACCCCGACGGCGTGGCCGTCGCCCGCAACGGCAACATTTATGTCGCAGA
>CAYLJT010000342.1:0-8786 GCA_964383995.1 uncultured Polyangiaceae bacterium | reverse complement strand
CGCCGCGCGGCGTCACGCCGTGTGCCACATAGCGAACCACCGCGGGATGGCGCAGCTCGGAGAGCACCCGAGCTTCCTGTGTGAAGCGCATGGCTTCGACGGAGCGCGCGCCGCGCAGCACCTTGAGCGCGATCACCTGACCGTCCAGGCGATCCGTCGCGCGATACACGTCTCCCATGCCGCCGGAGCCGGCGACACGCTCGATCTCGAAACGATCGGCGACGAGGTCGCCTCGGTGCATATCGGCGCGCCTTTAACGTGGTTTCGATGACCTTGCTACGCGTAACGACGTCGAGCGCGCGATCCTTTCGCGCGCAAAGTGTCGAATCTTCGTCACGGGCGGTTCCTTATCGCAAGAATTCCGAAGCACGAACCGCGTGGAGAACCGCCGAGATCGACGTGCAACTGGCACAAGCGTGCGGCCTTCGCGACGAGCGCGGGCTCTCCCGACACGATCGCGCGTTTCGCGTGCTCTTCCGCGCGCCGATCGAGCTCCGCGCGGTCCGCTTCCGGCAGCGCCTGGCCGAGGGTCACGAGGGCCTTTTGCACGCGCGGCGCGAGGGGCTCGCCGAGCAGCCACGAGGCCTCGGACGTTGGAATCGCCGCGTCGAACGCCTTCAGCAAGCGCGCGTGGCTGGGTGTGTCCGCGCACGGCAACACCGGATCGAGCGGACCAAAATCGCTGGCGGAAAGAGCTCCGTTAGCGATCCTTCGGAGAAGCGGCGCGTGCTGAGCGGCGAACGCGTCGTCGGCCTCGCTGAGGCTGCGCTCTTCCACGCCCTTCGCCAGGGCCTCGCAGCTCCCGAGATAGGCCTGCTTCTTCGCCTCTTCCGCGCGCGCGGCCTCGGCGGCGCGCAACTGCTCCTCGCACGCGCCTCGCTTGCGCTCGGCCTCGGCGCGCAGCTCGTCGCCCGCGCGCTGAAGCTGACGCTCGGTCAACGTGGTGGCGACGCAGGGGTCCGAAGCTTCGACCGCCGCGCGCACCTCCGCCCGCCAGCGCCACATTTGCACCAGGACGGCCCCCAGCGCGCCCACCATCACGGCCGCGGAGACGGCCATGATGATGCGTTTGGTCCGGCGCTGGCGGTAGGCGCGCTCGAGGGCACCCCCGTCGTCCAAGAGGCCTCGGCAGCGCTGCACGAGGCCTTCCCAGGCCGCGACGTCGATCGCGAGGCTGCCCAGGGGCTCGGCCAGCTCCCGATCGCGCGCGACCTTTTTTGCAAGGCGTTCAAGACAAAGGGCAGCGTCTGGCGCGCGACCGTCCACGGTGAGCTCGGCGATGCCCTGCAGCAGACCGCCGAGCTGCCCCGCGTGCATTTGCCAAGCGTGTCCGGCGGCCCGTTGGCTGTGATCGATGCGCGCGACCAACGCTTCGAGGTCCCGCATAGGCAAGACCCGCGCGATCTCCGTGGCGGGCACGCCGACCCGCCGCGCCGCCTCCAAAATACCCCGCTGAAGACCGTCACGCAGGCTCTCCGAGGCGAGCTGGGAGAGGCCCTCGGGGACGCGGCTCGCCTGAAAACACTGGGCCGCGTAGTTGACGCCGCCGAGGGCGCACTGCGCGAAGCTGCGACCTAGCCGGGGGGAAGCCATGCTGCGTCCGCAAGGCAACCATGGACCGCGACGACTACGAAAGCGGATTCGCTTCGTTCGCGGTCGACCTTACGACCCTCGGCCCTCAAGACCGCCCGTCCTTGCCCGTCAACTGGGTCTTTGCGAGCCGTGCTTCGATGGCAAATCCGTAGGCCGTCAACGCGTCGAGCGGGCTCACGTCCACACCTGCGCGCGCATCGCGGAGGATCGTACGGAACGCGTAATAATTCGGTCCGCTCAGGCGCAAGGCGAACAACGCCAGGGGTCGCGTGGCGAGCTCATCCGGCTCGCCCATCCGCGCGAGGGTGCTGGCGATGATGCGGGCGACGAGCGCTTCTGCGAGCTCCACCGCCCGGCGCGTGCGCCGCGCGACCAAGGCCGCTTCGAGCTCTCGCACCGTATCTTGCTCGCTCTCCGCCCAAAGCTCGGCGAACGAGAGGCCCACCGCGGGGGGGCGCGCGGAGGCCCGAAGGGTGCCGTCGGCCTGGGCGGTTGCGGCCACAAAGGCCTCGATATCCTGCTCTTCCAGCGCCACGTGGGCTCCGAGCCCCTGCCATTCGGCGGCCGGCGGCCGAATCCGCGCGATGAGGCTTGGCGGCGCGTCGACCGCGGCGCTGCGGAGGGCCCCCGCCAAACCGCCCTCGATCCGCGACAGCTCGCCCCGCACGCCGGGCGTCGTGCTGTCCGGCATGCGTGACTCGAAGGCCGCGAGGGTCCGATCGCTGACCGCTTCCAGGGTTTCGTACACACCGAGCCCGGTCCGCGCGCTAGCGGCGATGGCAGGCACGCCCCGCGGATTCAGCATGGCGTTGAGCTCGTCGAGGGGCAGCACATCGAGCAAATCCCGTTTGTTGTGCTGAAACACGAGCGGCAAATCGTCGAGGTTCTTGCCCTGCAACGACAGGTTTTCCCGCAGATTGTCCAGGGCTTCCACGTTGGCGTCGGCCCGCGCCTCCTGGGAATCGCTGACGAACACGATGCCGTCCGCGCCCGTCAATACGAGCCTTCGCGTGGCGTTGAAGTAGACCTGCCCGGGGACAGTGAAGAGCTGAAGCCGCACGCTCAGCCCGCGCACACGTGGCAATCGCACGGGCAAGAAGTCGAAGTAGAGCGTGCGGTCGACGGGCGTCGCCAGGGAGACCAGCTTGCCGCGGTGCTCCGCCTTCGCGGTCGCATGGAGGTATTCGAGGGTGGTCGTCTTACCGCCGAGGCCAGGACCGTAATAAACGATCTTGAAGACGACCTCGCGCGATAAGGAGTTGACCGAAGGCATGGCCCAAGAGGGCTTTTACTGCGGTTTGATGAGCGGTGTCTCGTTCATGTTGCCGTCGATGAAGTGCACCCTCAGCGACACCGGCCCGGTGCCCTGGAAATAGTCGATGCGGATGGCGTGCATGCCGGCCTTCAGCGAACGGCCGCCAATTTTCTTCGCGGTCGTGTGAACGCCGTCGTTGTCCACGGTCTTGACGCCGTCGACGTACAGGATGGCGCCGTCGTCGGACTCGATCTGAAACATCCAGCCGCCGGTGCGAGGAATCTGGATGCGACCTTCGTATCGGATCGCGAAGTTTTCTTCCTGCGCGAGCACGCCCGGGAAGCCCGCGTGGAAGTCCTGCGGTTTGATGTCGAAGTCGTCCGTGAAAAGGGTCGCGAACGGGACCATCGTGTCGAGATTGGGCATCTTGGTGGTGCCCGGCGGAATGACGTAGGCGAGGCCCTTGAAAATGCCGCTCTGGCCGTTGCCGAAAATGATCGGCGATGAGATGCGAGGGGCCGTGCTCGCGTCCGTCTGGGGCGCGGTGGAGGGTGGGCGCGTGTTGGAGGCGGGGGCGGTCGAAGGGGTGGCCGCGGGCGAGGTCGCCGGCTGGGCCGTGCGATGCGGAGCGGCAGGACGGCGCGTGTCGGTGATCTTGCGAGGTGTGGCGGGGGTCGCTGCCGTCTGCGCCGGGGCGGCCGGCTGTGCGGCCGGGGGCTCGTTCGCGGGCTGGGAGTAGGTGTTGATGGTGCAACCCGTCAGGGCAAAAACGACGGGGGGAATCAGCGAGCGGAGACGCATGTCGATCATGATCATCACCTTACATTCGTTGGTCCGAGAGGACCTAACCGGGGAGCGGCAGGAAGGCTCGCCACGTTGGCGAGGTCTGCGCAAGCACGAGAGAGACGAGCGAAGCTCCAAGAGCCATCACTGCCAGCACGTTCACGATCGTTTCGCTGCGCGACGGACGTAAGGGAGCATACGCAATCCCGAACACCACGCCCGCGACGAGGCCCCCAAGATGGGCCGTGTTGTTGATGCGAATGAACGAGTCGGCTGCGTTGACTACAAAGCCGAACATGACCCCAAAGAAGATGGCGTGAACCAAAAACTGTTTCCAGCGGGGATCCCCTCTTCGAAACAAGAAGCCTAGCACGAGGCCCATGATCCCGAAGATGGCGCCGCTCGCGCCGGCGGTCAGGGACACATCGCCACCGAAAAAAATCGACTGGGCTGCGGTGGCGACGTAGCCAGCGATGCCCGTGACCACGAACGCGATGGTGAAGCGGGCGGGGCCGATGGCGGGCTCGGTGACCCGGCCGAAATCGGAGAGCGCGAGCATGTTCATGAACAGGTGGAGGGCGCCAAAGTGTACGAAAACCCCGGAAAGGAGGCGATAGGGCTCGGCCAGGAGGACACCCTTTGCCACGGGGATCGCGCCGAAGTGCACGGCGCTGGCTGCCGAGGACGAGAACAGCACCGAGCCTAGGCTCTCGCCGGAGCCGAGGTCGGTGAGGGCCTGGAGCGCGAAGACCAGCACGTTGACCGCGAGCAAGAGCTTGGTGGCGCGCAGGGCGGTTCCGTCGATGCGCCGGCTCGGCTCCCGGAGCCGGGCTACAGCGCCCGTGAGCGACTCGCCGCAGCGAATGCACACGTCGAAACCAGCGCCGTTGAGGGCTCCACACGTTGGGCACGGGGCGATCGGCGTGGTCGAGGGCGATGGCTCGGGCACGGGCCCCACTCTGCTCGACCCCACCGTAAGGTCCAAGGGTTTTGCTTCGTTCTCGTTTCGTGCTCGCTTTCCACGCCCAAAGCTCCCTGCCCGCGCTGGCGCGGACGGCGCCGCCGCCGCTGTTGTCGCGATCGCGGCCGCCTCGCGAACGGGCCCGGCTGCCGATGCTGGTGCGCCCCATGCGCTGGCCGGTTATCGTCCGCCGCGTGGCGACGCCACTGATACCAACCGATGTTGAGCGTGCGCTGTGCGAGCGCGCGAAGGGCGGCGATCGCGATGCGCTCGGGCGGTTGTTGCGCACCTACGGTCCGCCCATCTATCGCAGCGTGCTGCTTCCCCGGCTAGGCAGCGAGGCCGCCGCTCAGGACGCGCTCGCCGAGACCTACGCGCGGGTTGTCGAGCGCTTTTCCAGCTTCGAATGGCAGGGGGTGGGCATGTTCCCCTGGCTCCGCGTGGTCGCGTTGCGCATCGCGTTGGATGCCCTTCGTCGCCGAAAGCGCGAGACGTTGTTCGAGCCCGCCGATCTGGAGCGAGAAATCGACGCGGCCGAGGCCGATCCCCGGGCGGACGCCGACGTGGAGCTCTCCGAGCAACGCGACCGAAAGGCTGCGCGCGATAGAGTCGAGGCGGCCCTGCTCAAGCTCAATCCCCGCTATGCCATGGCCATCCGCCTCCGCGTGCTCGAAGAGAAGAGCCGAGAAGAGGTGAGCGCGACCCTCGGCGTCAGCGTGTCAACCTTCGATGTGATTCTCCACCGCGCTCTGGCCGCCCTGCGCAAGACCCTTTCTGCCGCCGATTCCGGGGCCCCGGAGGACCTCGCGTGAAAGAACCTCGCAACGCCCAAACGCCGGTCCCGGACGAGTCGTTGGAGCTCAAACAAAGCTACGACGCAGCGCTCGATGAGCCTCCTTTCGACGAAGAAGAGCAGCGCGCTGCCGAGGCCACGCGCGTCGCGTTGGAGCGCGGTGACGATCCGCTGCTCTCCATTCTTCGCGCCGCGCTCGGCGAGCCAGCACCGTTCGCCCACGAAGAGCTGATTCGCGACGCGCTAGCGACCTCGCCCGAGAGCTTCGACGCCGCTGAATCCCCGGCAGCGGATGCCGAACGCACGCGGGCGGAGGCCCTGGCCGCGGCCCTTGCGGGGGGCACGCCCGCGGACGATCTCCCGGAGCACGACGTGGCGGTCGCGCTTCGCGCGGCCTACGCGCCGCGACCGATAGCGCCCTTGCGCAACGAGCTCTTGGTGACCCGCGCGCTGGCCGCGAAGACCCGCCGCACGCCGCCTGTGCTGCGCTACATCGGCGGCGCCCTCGCCCTGGCCGCGTCGGTATTCTTGGTGTTCCAAGTGTCGCGCTCGCCCGAGCCCGGCGCTGGCACGCTGGCAGGCGCCGTGGCTCCCCCGACGTTCTCGCAGTCGCGCTCGACGGCCGAGCTTTTTGACCCTTCCACGCCGTTTCCGCGGACGGGCGGGACGACGTCGAGGGTGGATCGCATCGCCACGACGCGGGCGGCCGAGCTGCGAGACAACCGGTTTGCGGCGTGGGGCGTCCGATGAAACGCCTTCGATTCGCCGCTCCGTTGTTGCTCGGGCTCGCGCTCGGCGGGTGCGCCGAAGGCGGTGGCTCGACGCCGGAGACGCGCGCCGAAGCCTCGGCGTCAGCGCCCGTGGATACGACGCTCTTGGCCTTCCTTTCGGCGGCCCGATCGGCTCACCATCGGGCGGATATTTCCGAGCGCAACAAGGACCTGGAAGGGGCCATCCGGGCCCTCGACGAGCTTCTCCTGGCCCAGCGGCCCGGCGAGGGCGGGTCCCCCCCCGAGGTCGCCGAGGTGCTCGCGGACACCCGGGCTCGCGCGGCCGATCTGCGGAGCGCCGTCGGGATCTTCGATCGCGCCATCGATGACGTGAACGAGGGCCTCCGCCTCGCGCAGGAGCCCAGCTATTTTCGAGGGCATCTGTTCGAGGTGCGCGGCCTCGTCTTGGAGCGCAAGGCCGCGCTCGCTCGGCGAAACGGCGACGAGGCGGCTGCCAAAGCCGACGAGGAGCAGGCCCTCCAAGCCTTTGATGAGGCCATCCAAATTCAAATGATTGTGGTGCAACGTTCACTGGGAGACGGCCCGACCCCCTAGGCGGTCGTCGCAGGTCGTTCCTGAGTGGCCATGGGCCGCCAGTACCGCTACGATCGCCCCGCAGCCTCCTAGCGTGCTCCCATGTCCCGCGCCCCTCGGCTCGTACCCGGCCACACCGCTCCGGTCACACCTCTCTCGGCGGAAGAGGTGCTGGTGCTGTCCCTCGTCGACGGGCAGACCGAGGTGCCCGAAATCGCCGAAATAACCGGATCTTCGCCGGAGCATGTCGCGTTGATTCTCGCGCGCCTGCAGGCCGTCGGCATCGTTGCCGGGACGGGCGCCGCTCGGGCCTTCGCGTCGGGCTTTGCGCCCTCGACGAGCGCGCCTTCGACGGCCACCGAGCCCGATGACGGCATCGACCTCGTCACGGAGCGTCGTCGCGCAATCCTCGCGCTTCACGACAGGCTTTCCCACGCGAACTACTACGAGCTCTTGAGCGTCCCGACAAACGCCGAGAAAAAGGCCATCAAGCAGGCCTACTACGCGATCGCTCCCGACTATCATCCGGATCGATTTTTTCGAAAGCGCCTGGGGTCATTTCAGCCCAAAATCGAGGCTATTTTTACGCACCTCTCGATCGCCCTCGAGGTGCTGACATCGCCCGAAAAGCGCGCCCAATACGACTCCGAACAGGGGATCGTGCGCAGCGCAGGTCCTGCGTCGCGGGCGACGAGCTCGGTGCCCGCCGCGAACGCGCCCCGCGCGCAGGTTCCTTCAGAGCCTACGCCCCCGCCGTTTCGGCGCAGTCCCACCCCCCCAACGTCGCCGTCTCCGCCCCCGCGTCGGCGCGCGATAACCGTCGATCCTCCGACCGACGACGAACGGCGCGAGGTCCTGGTCCGAAAGCTCGGGCGTCGCACGCCGACCTCGCCCGATGCCGCGCGCGAGGCCGCCGAGCTGCGCGCTTCGGTGCCGCCGGCCGACGGCGCGTCCGGTGTTCGGCGCACCGAGGAATGGTCCTCGGGCGACGCCCTGCGCTCACGCTACGAGGCCGCAAAACACGAGGTCGAGCGGCGGCAAATCGGGCGCTACGTTGAGGCATCCGCCTCCGCAGAGGCAAAGGGCGACATCATCGCCGCGTCGAACGCGCTGCGGGCCGCCACGGCGCTGTCGCCCCACGACGAAGGCCTTGCCCGGCGCGCCGCCGAGTTTTCCCAACGCGCCGCCGAGTCCCTCGCCGAAAGCTACATGGAGCATGGCGAGGCGGCGGCCGCGCAGAATCGCTGGGCGGACGCGGCGCTGGCCTTCTCCAAGGTGTGCGAAGGGCGCCCGAACGACGCGCGAGCCTTCGATAGGGCGTGTTTTGCGACGCTTCGTGCGGGCGGCAACCCGCGGCGCGCGGTGGAGCTGGGTCGACGCGCGGTGGAGCTCGCGCCCCAATCGCCGGATTTTCGCCTGACCCTCGCTCGCGCCTACTTCGCGGCGAGCCTGCCGAAAAGCGCCGAGGGGGAGATCGCGCGGGCGATCCAGCTGGCTCCGAACGATGTTAGAATTCGCGAGCTTGCCGGACGGACACGAGAAACGGTCCCGAAGGATGGGAGTTAGGGTAGGGTCCGTCCTCCCCTCGGGCCCGCGGTCAAGCCCGCGACGCCGCGTTCTTTCCTGTTTTGAGGAGTAGCGATTCGCATGGAGCGTGTCATCGGCATCGATCTCGGCACCACCAACTCGTGTGTGGCCATCGTCGAGGACGGCGTCCCGACGGTGATCCCCAACCGGGGCGGGTACAAAACCACGCCGTCCATGGTCGCGATCACGGAGGCCGGGAAGCGGCTCGTCGGGCACATCGCCAAGCGCCAAGCCATCACCAACGCCGAGAACACGGTGTACGCGGCCAAGCGCTTGATCGGACGCAAGTGGACGTCGCCGCAGGTCCGCAACGCCGTGCTCACCGCGAGCTATCGCATCGTCGAAGGCCCCCACGGCGATGTGCGCATCCAGCTTCGGGACAAGGTTTATTCGGTCCCCGAAATCAGCGCGATGATCCTGCAAGAGATGAAGCTCTACGCAGAGGATTACCTCTCGGAGCCAGTCTCCAAGGCGGTCATCACGGTCCCCGCGTACTTCAACGACAACCAG
>CAYLJT010000341.1:0-8796 GCA_964383995.1 uncultured Polyangiaceae bacterium | reverse complement strand
GTCGAGGTAGCGCTCGCGCCATTTCTCGTTGGAGAGCTGGAGCTGCGCGCCGAGGGTCGCCTTCGTCAGCGGATCGACCGCCAACGCCGCCGCAGCTTCGCCGACCTCTTTCAAGAGCGTCGCCAGGTTGCGCTCGAGGGCCTTTCCTTCGAGGGTGCCGTCGCCCATGTCACCGTCGATCATCGTCTGTTCGAGGGCCTGGCCCGCGATCAGCTCGACCTCGTTTTGGAAGGCCTCTTTCTCGTTCGCGTCGCCCTCCGCAAACGAGTCGATGGCGAGGTAGGCGATGTGCTCCATGCGCCGATCCCAGAGCGCGGTCACCGAGTCGTCCTCCGCGCCGAGACCGCTCGTGCTGTCGCGCATCAAGATGGCCAAGAAGTCGCGCAGCTCTTCGAGCTCGATGCCGGGCTTGAGCTGCACCCTCCGAATACCATCGCGAAATAGCTGGAAAGGGATGCGGTCGAAGGGCGGTCGATCACCTACGAAAACCGGCTTTTCGTCGATTGAGAACGAGGTCGCCGAGACGTCCCAACGGACCGCCTGCGGATTTTGGGCGAGGGCCTTCAGCACCTCTTCGTAGCCCGCCGTGAGGGCCTTCGAGGTGGTCGGGTGGTTCCAGCCGTATTGGCGCACGCCCATCAACGCATGACCGATGTGCTTCCAGATCGAAGCCATGCGCTCGAAGGCTTGTTGCCGCGCTTCTTCGGTCTCGTGGGCGTCGACGTCGATGGCCTCGTTGCCGCGAACGACGACGCCGGTGGCCTTCTTCGCGGACGTGAGCGCGCCCGCGGCCAGGGCCTGACGCAAGGCCACGAGCTCGGTGCGCATCTGCGCGGCGTCTTGAAAACGGCGCGCGCGATCGAAGGCCAGAGCCTTGTCGATGAAGGCGACGATTTCGATGGGCAGATCGGCGGCGGCAGTGGCCACGGAGGGGGCGGCCTGCGTCGCCGCGAGGATGAACGACTCGGTCTCGTTTTGTCCGCGATGCAGCCTCTGCCCCGTGATCGCCGTGAACAAGCACGCGCCCACGGAGAACAAATCGGCGCGGCCGTCCGCCGCATCGAGACCCAGGGCCTGTTCCGGCGCCATGAACGACGGCGTGCCGAGGGCCGTGCCTGCGCGCGTCGCTTCTTGCCCCGGGTCGCGCATGCGCGCGACGCCGAAGTCGAGCACTTTGACCTCGCCGGCCTTCGTCAAAAAAATGTTCGCGGGCTTGATATCGCGATGAACGACGTTCACCGCGTGGCATTTCGAAAGCAGATCGAGGACGGGATCGAAGACCCGCAAGGCCTCGTCGGGGGGCAACGTCCCTCCGGCCCGCTTGGTCACGCGCTCGAGGGTCGCCCCTTCGAGCAGCTCCATGACCAAGAAGGGCTCGCCCCGATCGCTCGCGTCGTCGTCGATGACCTGCACGCGCGCCGGGTGATCGACGCGGTTGGCGATTTTTCCTTCGCGCAGGAAGCGGTCCCGAATGTCGTCGTCGCGGGCGAACTCGACGTGCAGCACCTTGACCGCGGCCCGCGCACCGTTGTTACGGTGCGTCGCCGCAAAGACTGCGCCCATCCCACCAACGCCGAGCAAAGCGTCGAGGCGCCACTTCGCGTTGAGCATCGTGCCGACGCGAGCTTTTGCGGCATCGAAGGGAGACATCTCTCCCCCGCGAGGATCCAGGCTCTCCATGGGCGATTGGTGGTCCCGCTCCCGAACGGTCGACGGGACGAGCCAGCGTAGCACGATGCGCCGGCCGTCCCGCGAGGGGGAAAGTGGAACAAACCGCTAAAACGCAAGGGATAGGGCGCCGCCCAGGGTGGGCCCGCCCGAGGTGGAGCGGCGGGCTTGGTAGCCGCCGCGCAGGGTCGCCGCGAATCCGCTGCCCAAGTCCACGGTTCCTTCGCCCAACAAGCGCACGCCAAAGGCATCGGCGTGGGGCATGTCGGTGACCTCGATGATGGGCGCCACGGTGATGTCGTGGCCCGTCACGATGTCGAGCCGCGTAAAGAAACGGCTTCCGAAATAGGTGTCGTCGTTGCCCGGCCCGATGGTCTCGAAGCCGGCGGTCAGCTTCGTTCCATAGGGATCGCCGATCAGTAAGGCGCTACCAAACCCTACAGAAAAGCCGATTTCGGTGATGCTCGTCAGGAACTCGACGTCGAGGTGCCAGGCATCGGCCATGCGAAAACGGACCGTGGGAGCGCCGTAGTTGGCGCCGACTTCGTAGGCCTTTTCGTCGAAGGTCCCGCCGGGAACCAGGGACGTGCCGCGAATGACCCCGCCGCGCAGGCTGAACTCCGACACGACCCCGAGGGGCCGGTAGGTGTAGCCCGCTTCGACCCGATAATACTGGTCGTCCACCGCGGCTTGGCTCGGTGTGATCAGCGTCCCTTCGGCACAGCGATCTTGCCCCGCCGCGCACACCAGATCCCCGGACGGTTGGGTCTCGCCGAAGCGCACGTACTCCGCGCTGGTCGTCACCACGCTGCGGCGACCGAGCAAACGCGCGTCGAGAGCCCGCTCGCGCGCCTCGCCTTCATCCTCCAGCACGGCGACGACGTGGGGCTCGGCGCGCGTGGCAAACGCGGCCTCGGTGCTGCCGTCCACGCGCTCGAGCTCGATCGCGTAGGCGATCGAAGGGGCCACGACGACCTCCTTCGGAATCTGCGCCAGGTAGCGCAGGCCCTCCCCGCGCATCAGGCGGGCGACGCCAAAAACACCCTTTTTGTCGCGGTAAACCACCACCGCCGCGCGCACCAGCTCGGGGTGCTCCAGGTCGACGGCGATGGTGAGCGGCACCTTCTCGGGCGTGGTCGCGATGGGCGCGTGATGCACGCGCGGACGCGGCGCGCTCCGAGCGCCCGAAAAAACTTGGGCAGTTGAAGCTTCGGCGGCAGGTGTTGGTGCAGGCAGCGCGGGGTTGCTCGCGGGGAGCGAGGGCTGTGCCGTATCGCTTGCAGGTGCAACGAATGTCGCGGGCGCGGGCGGCTCATCGGCCCTAGCCGAGGCCCCCGCCAACGTGAGCGCGAGCGCAGAAGAGACCGCCGCGAAGCGAGCTACGTGTCGAGCTTGGGTTACCATGTGAAGCTCACCCCCGCGCCAAAGCCGGGTCCGGCATGTTTGATGTTTCGGCCTTGAAACGAGCCACGAATGGAGAACACGAGGGGGTCCACGATGCGGTAGCCCGCCTGCACGATGCCGCGCACGCCGATGTCGCCCTCCCCCGAGGACACCGTCTCGTCCGTCGGCTCGTTGTCTGCGACACCGGCCGGTTGGTCCGTCACTTCGCTGCGAATCACGATCGGAAACTGGTAGAACTTGTTGAGGTTCAGCTCGGCGATCGTGCGCAGCCCGACGCCCCCGAGCACCTCGCCACCGAGCACCAAGTTCGTGCCCTTGTCGTTGCCGATACGCACGAGGCCCTGGGCGCCGCCGGACACACCTTCGTCGAGCAAGCCCACGGCGAGCCGCGCGATGATCGAAAGGTTCTCGGTCGCCCCGAACTCGCCTTCGAGATAGCCGTAGGTGAGACCCACTTTGCGGCCGCTCAGGTTGAGATCGTCAAGCTCGTGGATGGTGCCACCGACGCCGCGATACACACCGAATCCCGAGCGCACGGCGCGGATCCCGGTGTCGCCAAGGCGCATGCCGATGGTGCCCTCGGTCTGCCAAATGCGGTCGTTGCCGCGGCTTCGGTTGTAGTCGGCGTAGTCGGTCCACAGATCGAAGCGCGCCTCCGGCGCATCGGGCGCTTTGAACGGCAGGCGCGAGCGCACCTGGAAGCTGCGCGGCTGGGAGGCTTCGCCCGCCACCGCCACCGCCTGCCCATCGTCCCCCGTCGCCTCGATGAAGTACTGCACTTCGGGCGGCGAAATGCGCTCCATCGGCACCACGACGGCGAAGTAGCCGTTGCCCTCGGCGCGCATCGGTAGCGACGTATACGCAGGCTCTCCGCGCGTGCGCATGTGCAACACGGCGCCCTTGGCAGCGTCCGAGAGCTCGATGGCGATCGACAGCGGCGAGCCCGCTTCGGCCTCGGCGACGCCCTCGAACTGCACGGTCTCGATGCTCCCCGCACGGCTCGACGAGGGCTTTGCATCGCGGGTCAGCTCGTAGAGCTTGCGGAGGTTCTGCGCCTCTTCGTAGAGAACGCGCGCGTAACGACCCTGGGGCTTGGCGCGCACATAGGCCTCGTAGGCGCGGATACGCGGGGCGAGATCGGCGCCCGCGAGGGACTCGAACATCGCGGCCACCACCAGCGCGTCCCGATCTTCGGGGCTCATCGGCTCGGGAGCCGAGCCATTCGCGGGCCCCTCTCCGTCCGTCGGTCGCACCGTTGTCTCGGACAGCACGGGACCGGTTTCGGGCGCTTTTTTCCGCGGCGCGATGATCACGTCGCCGCGCTCGGCGGGCCGCGAAAGCTCACCCACGGGCCGCGCGAGGCTCATCGCTTGACGCACCTGGGTGAGCTCCAGCGTGCCGATGCGAAAGCGATCGCTCACCGTCTTGCCGGTCACCGGATGCTTGAGCTTGAGCGGCCTCCAGAGCTCGACGGTGCTGCCCGCACTGAGCCCCTCGCCCTGCCCCAGGTCGACCACGATTTCCCCGGCGTCGAGCGCCAAGACCGTGCCGACTTGCTCCGCGGGGCCCGCCTTTGCGGGCTCATCGGCCCACGCCGGCCCCGCCAACAACAACGCCGCCGCTACCGCGTACGGCCATCTCAACCTTCGAGCCACGTCGAACCTCCTTGCCCAAGACGCCTTCCCACGAGCCCTCGCTAACTTCTCCCCCCCACCTTGAGCAACCCCCGCGCCGGGCCCGGGTCAACCGTTCGACACGGACACAAACCCTTGCGGTATAGGCCTTTCGTGAATTTTCTCCGGGCCCGATAGGGTCCAGACCAGGCCCGGCGGGTGCGCAATGTTCGCACCCGTTCACAGGTGTTGCGCAGCGGCACGCCCTCCTTTTGCGATAGCGTAAAAGCCTCGCTTCGTTGGAGGTCCTCATGGTGCCGCGCCCCCTTCCGCTCATCGTCGCTCTTCTCTTGGTTGGTTGCGGGTCGGACGAACAAGCCCCGACCCCTACCAGCGCCAGCAGCACGGGGACCGGCGCCGGTGGAGAGGGCGGGCAGGGGCAGGGTGGCGAGGGTGGACAAGGCGGCCAAGAGGATCCGCCCTGCGGAAGCGCCGACCGCGCGCTGCCCGACAACCTCGAGACCATCGCCTACGACGACGGCGTCGCCGCCACCCACGTGGGCGTCGAGACCTTCGAGATCACGGTCAACGGGGTCAAGTACGTGCTCGCCGATCAGGTGCTCAACGAGTCGGTGCGCTTCGAGCTGAAGCACCCCGCGAAGGTGTACGGCTTCTCGATCCAGTGGGCGCCGCTGCCCGAAGGGACCGATCCAAAACGCGAGCTTTCGGCGGGAATTTACGGCGATTTTGGCTACAACGGCTTCGACTTCTGGGCCCCCGATCCGCTCTTCACGGGCACCCGCTGCGCCGAGGATGTGAAGGACGGCGAGTGGCTCGACTACGTGCTCGACGAGCCCATCGTGGTCGACCACCCGGGGCTCATCTACGTCGCGCATCAAATCGAGGACGACACGAGCCCCGAAATCTACTTCGACGCCTCGTACAACAACGCGGGGGACTGCGCGCTGTGGGACGACTGCCGCTCGGGCATGAACATGCCCAAAAAGCAGCTCAACAACTTCTACAACGGCATCTCGTTCCCCTTCCCCTACGACTACATGATTCGCCTGTACGTCGAGTACACCGACGACGTTCAGCCCGAAGATCACTTCTTCCAACCCGCGGCCACCTTCAACTCTTCGCACATCTCGTTTGGCGACTACGACAACGACGGCGACGACGATCTGCTGCTCACAGGCCCGGTGCTCCAGCAAAATCAGGGGGACGGCAGCTTCGTCGACGTCACCGCTACTTCGGGGCTGACGGCCCTCGGGCTCAGCGCGACAGGCGGCGTGTTTGGCGACTACGACAACGACGGTTGCCTCGATCTGTTCTTGTACGCCGAGGCCTACACGCTGCCCGACGCGCTCTTGCATTCGAACTGCGACGGCACCTTCAGCGACGCCACGCCCACCTCGGGCATCGTCGACATGCAGTCGTACGAGGCTTGCGACGACGCCGTGAACAACGTGCGCTCTCCCACCGCGGCGGCCGCTTGGCTCGACATCGACGCGGACGGCCTGCTCGACCTGTACGAGTCGAACTTCATTTGTTGGTCCAAGTATTCCTATTACGTCGACTCCGTTTATCGCAACAACGGCGACGGCACGTTCAGCGACTGGAGCGCGCAGAACGGCTTTTCTTCGCTGGAGACCCCGAGCCGCGGGGCGGCCCCCGTCGACTACGACGGTGACGGCGACGTCGACCTGTTCGTGAACAACTACGTGCTTATCGCCAACCTCTTCTTCGACAACAACGGGGATGGCACGGTGAGCGAGCGGGCCGCCGAGCTCGGCATCGCGGGGCACGGCGACAAGGTTGGCTCTCAAACCTATTACGGCCACACCATCGGCGCCGCGTGGGGCGACCTCGACGGTGACGGCGACTTCGACTTGGTCTCAGGCAACCTCGCCCACCCGAGGTTCTTTGCTTTCTCGGACAAAACGCAGATCTTGATTCAAGACGCCTCCCACAACTTCACCGACATCACGGGCCTTTGGGACAAGCCCGTGTCGGCCGCGGGCCTGCGTTACCAAGAGACGCACAGCGTGCCTGCCCTCGCCGACGTCGATCAGAATGGCACCCTCGATCTGGTGATCACCGCCGTCTACGACGGTCGACCCACGGACTTCTATTGGGGCAACGGCGACGGCACCTTCACGCTCGACGCCTACCACGCGGGCATCAGCACCGAGAACGGCTGGGGCGTGGCCTTCGCCGACGTGGACAACGACGGCGACATGGACTTGTTCGCCACCGACCTCTTCACGAACGAGCTCACGGGCGCCGCCAAGGGGCACTATTTGCAGGTCCGCGTGATCGGCAACGCGGGCTCGAACTACGCGGCGATTGGCGCCACCGTGCGCGTCCACGTGGGCGGCAAGGAGGTCATTCGCCATGTCCAGGGAGGCACCGGCAAAGGCGGGCAGGACTCCATGACACTGCACTTCGGGCTCGGCAACGCCACCAGCGTGGACAGCATCGACGTCGTCTTCCCGGGCGGCAAGACGGTGAGCTTCGCCGGGCCCTTCGCGGCCGATCAGCGCCTTTGGCTCATGGAAGACGGCAGCAAGAGCAGCGGCTTCGGCTGGGGCGCGCCCTGATTGTCCGAGACAACGCTCAGCCGTTGTCGACCGGCGTCAACACCTCGGCAGCGGCGACCGCTGGCGATGGCTTGGGCTCGTGGGGCGAGTGCAGCTGCACGGGCGCCGCGCGCGCCTTGCGCATGCGCATGTTGATGAGCTCCACGCCGAGCGAGAACGCCATCGCAAAGTAGATGTAGCCCTTGCTCACGTGCTCGCCGAAGCCCTCGGCGATCAGCATCACGCCGATCAGCATCAAGAACGACAGCGCCAGCACGGTCATGCTCGGGTGCTTGTTGACGAAGTCCCCGACGGCCCCGGCGCCCACCATCATCACCAGCATGGCGATGAACATGGCCGCGACCATGATGGGGATGTCCTTGGCCATGCCCACGGCCGTCACCACCGAATCGAGCGAGAACACGATGTCGAGAATGGCTATCTGGGCGAGCACCAAAGGCACGCTGACCTTCTTCGGCACCTCGCTCTTCGGACCGTGCTCGTCGGGCTGCTCCACCTCGAGCTTTTCGAACACTTCGCGCGTGGACTTGGCCACCAAGAACAAGCCACCGCCCACCAAGATCAGGTCGCGCCCGGAGATGGCGCGATTGGCCACCGTAAAGAGCGGCTCGGTCAAGCCCATGACCCACGAGATGGTCAACAAAAGGCCAATCCGCGTGATCAAAGCCAAGGCCAAGCCCGCCGAGCGCACGTTCTTTTGGAGGGCCCGGGGCACCCGCGCGGCGATGATCGAGATGAAGACGATGTTGTCGATGCCGAGGACGATCTCCATCGCGGCGAGCGTCACGAGGGCAATCCAACCATCGGAGGTCAGGAAGGGATCAAGCACGGACCGCTGCATACCAAAGGTCCGCCCCGGCGGCCCGCCCATGTGCAACTTTCCCCGAATCCACAGGGCGCCCCCCGTGTTATCGGTGGCCGCAATGGCTCTTGAAATTCGTGAATGTCGCGCTGGCGACAAGAAGTGCCTCCGCGATTTTCTCAACCTGCCGAAGCGCATCTTCCAGGGCGATCCGGCCTGGGTGCGGCCCCTCGACATGGACATCGAAGAGCGCCTCGATCCGAAGAAGAACCCCTTCTTCGAGCACGCCGAGGGCACGGCCTGGGTGGCCTACAAAAATGGTGAGCCGGTCGGCCGCATCACCGCCCAAATCGATCGCGAGCACCTCTCGATGCACAAGGACGACGCGGGTTTTTTCGGCTTTTTCGACACTATCGACGACGCCGAGGTGGGCCGGGCGCTGCTGGCCGAGGCCGCCGCATGGAACCGCGCGCGCGGCATGAAGCGGCTACGGGGCCCCTTCTCGCTCAACATCAACGAAGAGGTCGGCACGCTGATCGAGGGCTTCGACACGCCCCCCATGGTGATGATGCCCCACCACACGCGCTATCAAGGCCGCATCATCGAACAGGCCGGCCTCACCAAGCTCAAGGACTTCTTCGCCTGGACCTACGACATCGGCCGCGTGCCCGCCCGCGCGCAAAAGGCCCACGACGAAATCGCCGCC
>CAYLJT010000340.1:0-8811 GCA_964383995.1 uncultured Polyangiaceae bacterium | reverse complement strand
CCAAGGTCATGGCCTCGACTTGATCGTGCGTGACGTAGAGCGACGTGGTCTCGACGCGGCGAACCAGGGTCGCGAGCTCGGTGCGCAGCTCGGCGCGCAGCGCGGCGTCGAGGTTGGACAGCGGCTCGTCGAACAAAAACGCCTTGGGCTTGCGCACGACCGCGCGACCCATCGCGACACGTTGCCGTTCACCCCCGGACAGCTCGCCGGGGTAGCGATCGAGCAGCGGTGTGAGGGCCAAAAGCGCCGCCGCCTCGGCCACGCGCTGGCCCTGCTCGGCCTTCGAAACACCGCGCATTCTGAGGGGAAACGCGATGTTTTCGCGCACCTTCATGTGGGGGTAGAGGGCGTAGCCCTGGAACACCATGGCCACGTCGCGATCTTGCGGCGGTGTCTCGGTCACGTCCTTGCCGTCGAGCACGATGCGCCCGCCATCGGGCCGATCGAGCCCCGCGACGAGCCTGAGCGCCGTGGATTTACCGCAGCCGCTGGGCCCGACGATCACCACGATTTCGCCGCTCTCGAGGTCGAGCGTGAGGCCGTTGAGGGCGGGGCGCTCCGCCCCTTTGTGGTGGCGCACGAGACCGTCGAGGAGAAGCGTGGCCATGGCTCAGGGGATCAAGGAGACCAGATGGGGAGCCTCGGCGGCCCTTGAAAACAAGCTCTTTTTCGGTCGAATGGCGACCGCGACGTGGGCCCGCTTGAGGAACGCGACGTCGTAGGAGGTGTCGCCGAAACCGCCCAACAGGAGCTTGTCCGGGCGATGGTGGAGCAGCGCCTCGACCTTGCCTTCGCCGTACGTGGCGGCCCCCAACAAACGCGGCAAAACCACGCCGTTTTCGACGTGCGGCGTCATCGCGAACACGCTCTCGGGTGGCACACCGAGGGAGGCCGCGCCGCGCACCACCGCGGCCCGCGGCGACGCCGAAACGACCACCGTCTCGAGCCCGCGCGCCCGCGCATAGGCCATGATCGGCCGCACCTCGTCGTTCACGCGCGCGTCGATGTGGGCCTTCGCCAACACCTCGTCGATGAAGCTCGTCATCGCGTCTTCGGTCCAGCCCGCGAAGGCCCAAGCCATCATCGCGAAGGCCCGGGCCTCATGGTAGCGCTCGGCGTTGAAGGCCTCGTAGAGCCTCTTCAGCGTGGTCAGCACGTCGGAGCCGGGCTCCACCTCGGCCGTGCGCGCCTCGTCTTTCAGCGCATCATGGGCCGCTTCGAGCACCTTCTCCGAGGCGAGCAGCGCCTCGAACACGTCGATCCCGACGTCGCCGTCCCACAACGTGCCGTCGGCATCGAAGGCGAGCACGCACGCGGAAGAGGGCTGTTTCGAAGCCTCCAACGCTCGATCGAGGAGGCCCATCACGTCGTCTACGGAGCGCTGGGGAATCGCGGTTGCGTCCATCACAGGGCGCGCATGGTGACGCGGGGCGTCGCAATGCGTCAACGAGCGAAGCTGTTTTCAAGGCGAATACGGCGTGCTAGCGCACGCGGCGAGGTCCCGGCTTCCCATGCTTTATCTTCACGGCGTCGGCCACTTTCACCCCGAGAACGTCATCGACAACGCGTTCCTCGAAGCCCTCGACATCGGCACCAGCGACGCCTGGATCGTCTCGCGGGTGGGCATCCACACGCGCCGCACGGTGTTGCCCCTCGACTACATCCGCAGCACCAAAAACAGCGATATTCGCGGCGCAAAAGAGGCTGCTCTCTACACCAACGCAGAGACCGGCCGGCGCGCGGCGCTGATGGCCATCGAGCGCGCGGGCCTGCGTCCGCAAGACATCGGCATGGTCATCGCGGGGGGTTGCTCCCCCGACCACTGCATCCCCGCCGAGGCCGCCAGCATCGCCCAGGCCTTGAACCTCGACGTGCCCGCCTTCGACCTCGCCTCGGCCTGCAGCACGTTCGGCGCGCAGTGCCATTTCACTGCGCAAATGGGCGCCGCGCTGCCCGATTACACGCTGCTCGTGGTGCCCGAAAACACGACGCGCGTCACCGATTATGCCGACCGCGCGACGGCGATCTTGTTCGGCGACGCCACGGCCGCCGCGGTGGTGTCCACGAAACACGCGGCCCGCGCCAAGGTGGTCAGCTCGACCTTCGGCAGCGACCCGGGTGGGGCGTGTGACGTGGTGATTCCTCGCACCGGACACTTCTTTCAAGAGGGTCCCAAGGTGCACAAGTTTGCGATCAAAAAGATGGCGGAGCTTTTGAGCGACATTCAAGCCGAGGTCGGACAAGACCGCGCAGGGCGCCTGTATTACCTCGGCCATCAAGCCAACTGGACCATGCTCGAAGCGGTGTGTCGGCGCTGCGAAATCGCGCCCGAACGGCACCTTCACAACATCGCGCTGTTCGGCAATCAAACCGCCGCCGGCGCGCCGAGCGTGCTCTCGCAACGTTGGGACGACCTCCGCGCGGGCGACGTCGTGGCCCTCGTCGTCGTGGGCTCGGGCCTGTCGTGGTCGGGCCTGCGCATCGAATTTGGCGCCGATCCCAAGGGGCACCGCGGGGGCCATTTCACGGCAACAGCCGTGGTATAGACCAGCCCTCTCTTTCCCCGGGGCACATGCCCAAGGACGAGGCTCATGGGGCTCTCCCCACCCAGTCTGCCCGGATCGAACGCGCCCAACGAGTCACCCATCGACATCGCCCTCTCGTTGGCGGTCGCGGGTGAGCGCGAGACCGCCCTGCGTTGGGCCGCCGCGATCCTCCGAGCCGACCTCGCGATGCCCTCGGCGCTCTGTCTCGTGGGCCGTTTGCTGGGCGAAATGGGCCGTCAAGAGACGGCGCGCGAGGCCTGCCGCGTGGCCGTGGCGCGGGCCATCGATCTCGAAAACCTGCCCCTGGCGGTGGTCGCCGCGCGCGAGCTCACGCGCTTTGGCGGCAACGGCGAGGCCGAGCTCGATCGCATCGCCGAGGCCTTTTGCAAGGACTCGGCGCGCCTCGGCGACGGCTCGCCGCCGCCGCCCCCGCTCACCTTGGGCGCCGATTTCCAGCCCCTCGCCAGCGTGCTCACGGGCCTCATGCTCGTGAACAAAGCGACCGAGGTCGTGCACGAGGCCAAGCGCGCCCTGGCCACCGTCGAAATTTCCCCGGGAATTGCCGCGCAACCGCTGTTCTCTCAAATGGGCGCCGAGGGCCTGCGCGAGCTTGTCGCGACCATGGAGCCCGTGTGGATCGGAGCCGACACCGTGGTGATCGAGCAAGGCGACACGGGGGCCGAGGCCTTCTTCGTGGCGCGCGGCGAGCTCGAGGTGCGCCGCGAGCGCGGCCCCGAAGTGCTCGTGTTGGCGCACCTCGTGGCCGGCACGTTGTTCGGTGAGATGGCGCTTTTGTCTCGGTCACCGCGGGCCGCTGGGGTGGTCAGCATTCGGCCTTCCATCGTGCTGCGCGTGACGAAGGAGGCCCTCGACAAGGTCGCCCTGGCGCACCCCGAGGTGGGCATGGAGCTGGCGAGCCACTGCCGCGCGCGCATGGTGCAAAACCTCGTGCGCGTGAGCGAGGTGCTGCGCGCCGTGCCGCTCCGCGATCGGCCGGCGCTCGTGCAACGCTTCGTGACGCGCACCTACGAGCAGGGCGACACGCTGATCAACCACGGCGAGCGCCCCGACGGCATGCACCTCATTGCCTCGGGGGAGGTCACGGTGGTGCGCCGCGAGGGCGACGAGCCCCTGGTGTTGGCGACCTTGGGCCCGGGCGACGTGGTGGGCGAGGTGGCCCTCGTCCTGCGCCGAACCGCGAGCGCCGACGCCGTCGCCGTCTGCCCCACGGTCACGCTGTTCCTGCCGGTCGAAGACTTCCTGGGCACGATCCACGACCACCCGTCGATCCTCGCCGAGCTGTACGGCATCGCCGTGCGCAGGGACGAAGAGACCTCCAGCATCATGGCCGAGGAGGCTCTTTTGGCCGACGACTTCGTATTGCTTTGAGCTCCAACCAACCTATGCAGGACGCCGACGCCGCCCCCAAAGACCCCGAGCCCAAGGCCTCCGAGCCGGACGTTTCAGCCCCGCGCAAGGTGGCCGAGGGCTTTCGCCGCGCCCTCGAGTTCGTCGAGTCCCGCGAAGGCCACGTGACCCTCGGCCTGCTTTTGCCGCTCGTCGCGCTGGCGGTGAACATCCACCGCGTCATCGCCTTCACCGTCGACGACTCGTACATCTCGTACCGCTACGCGCGTAACCTCGCGGACGGCCTGGGCCTGGTTTACAACGCCGGCGAGCACATCGAGGGCTACACGAACTTCCTCTTCACGGTGCTGCTCGCGGGGGGCATCAAGATAGGCATCGATCCAGACACCCTCGCGAAGGTGATTGGCTGTCTGTCCGCGGTCGGCGCGGTGGTGGCGCTCTATTTCCTGGCGGCGCGCCTCAGGCCCTATTCGCTCATGCCCTGTGTGGCGACGTGGCTCTACACGAGCAGCATCGTGGCCATGGGCTATTCGGTCTTTGGCCTCGAAACAGGCTTCTTCGTGTTTCTGCTCTTGGCCGGCACACTGCAGATGTTCCGCGAGACCGAGAAGGGGGAGGGCTTTTGGGGGTCTGCCCTGTTGTTCGGCATCGCCGGCCTGACCCGCCCCGAGGCGCCCATGTACATCGGGATTCCGATGTTGCTCCTCGGCCGCCGCTTCTTCTCCAAGCAAAACCTGTTGCGCGGCATGCTCTTCGCGGCCCCCATCGCGGCGCACATGCTGTTTCGCCACAGCTACTACGGCACCTGGCTGCCCAACACCTTCAGCGCAAAAACAGGCGATCTGAACGGCCAAATCGCCGCCGGCACGGCCTACGCACGCCAATATTTCGATCACGTGGGCCCCGTGCTGCTCATGGCCTTCGGCGGCCTCGGCTTAGGCATCGTCAAGAAGAGCCGCGAGCTTTTGTCGATCGCGATCGTCACCTTGGCCGCCCTCGGCTACGTCATCTTGGTGGGCGGCGACTGGATGCCGTTCTTCCGCTTCATGGCGCCCTTCGAGGCCTTTTGCTTCCTCTTGATCGACGCGCCCGTGAGGGCCGTGGTCGACCAGAAAGAGCGCGCGCCCGTGCTGGCCATGGCCCTGTTCGGGGCCATCGTGGTCGCGCAAAGGGCCCAGTCTTTCAGCGAAGGTCGCAACAAGATCATCAAAGACGACAAGGTGTTTTGGGACTCCGCCGCCGGCGGAGTGGCCAAGTGGTTCGCCGAGAACAACGCCCCGCCCGGGCCCATCGCCGTCGCCGACATCGGCGAAATTGGCTACAAAACGAACTTCCCCGTCATTGACCTCTTGGGCCTGGTCGACCCGGTCATCTCGAAGCTGCCAGGCGGCTATACACACAAGACGGGCGCGGGCTACGTCGACCGCGTCTTCGACGCGAAGCCCCGCTATTTCGTGCTGGTAGGCGCGCAAAACGACTGCAAGAAGCTGCCCTTCGCCGCCCAACTGCGGCTCATCCGCGACGAGCGCTTCCAAGGCAACTTCGTCACTGCGGCCAAAATCAAGCACGCGAAGAACGGCGTTTGGTGCATCTTCGCCAACAACGACACCGGCTTTCCGGCGGTCGAGGCCGCGTTGCCCCAGGCCAAGCCGAAGCTCAACACGGGCCTGCGCGTGAATCCGAGCGCGCCCTGAACCGCGCCTACAGCGTCGCGCCCACGATCTCGTCGAGGGCCCCTTCGTCGAGCAAGCCCCGGGTGTACGAGACGACGCGCCCCTCCTTGTCGATCACCACGATCGAAGGCAACACCTCGACGTCGTAGAGGCCCTTCGCCTGGTCCTGATCGTCGACCAAAATCGGGTACGAAAGGCCCTTCTTCGCCGCGTAGGCCTTCGCGACACCGGGCGGATCGTCGACGTTGATGCCGAGCACGACCACGCCGCGTTGACCGTAACGCCGAGACAAGCGGTCGAGGATCGGCGCCTGCAGCGCGCAGGGCCCGCACCACGACGCGAAGAAGTCCAAAACCACGGTCTTTCCGCGCAGATCGTCGAGGCTCATGCGTGCGTTGGGCTCGCCATTGGCGGCGATGGGCAGCGCGAGAGCAGGCGCGGGTTTGCCAACATACTCACTGCCCGCGGAGGCGAGCCGCGGCAGGATCGCGAGCCCGAAGAGCGAAGAGAGCGCGATGAGAATTCCGATCGCAGGGTAAAGGAGCTTGCCTGAGTAGAACTCGGGCTGGGCCATGGGGGGTTCTCCGAGCAGTCGCCGAGATTCACGAGGCCATCTCGCGGCAGAATGCGGACCCTAGCACTTTCTTTCGGCCCACGCTGGGCGAGGCTCGCTGGTATAAAGGTGCCCCTCTCGGGGCCGGCATCATGGCCCTTTGCCCTTGCTCGACGTCGATCGGGGATACGACATGCTCGAAATTCAACCCAACGAGACCCCCCGCGCGCCCCTCGGCCCGCAACGCAAACCCGCCGTCAAACGCGCAGCCAAATGGCCGCCCGACGACGGCGACATGAACAGCGGACCCCCGGTAGGCAGCCCGGCGGGCGCGGGCTTCTCCGACGACGGCAACTTCAAGCGCGGCCGCGTCAGTCCCGTCTCGATCATCGTGGGCTTTCTTCTGCTGGTCGGCGCCGTCGCCGCCATCGTCCTCGGGCTGCAGTCCGAGAGCGAGAAGATGACGGTCCAAGAAATCGCCAAAGAGAAGAAGAACATCTTCGTTCTGCCACAAAAAGATCAGATCCCCGAGTGGCGCAAATGGGCCGCCAACACCGATGTTTTGGCCCTCCAGCAGGAGGCGCTCATGCAGCTCGGCTACGCCCACGACGAAGAAGGCGTAAACCTCGCCATCAAGGCCCTCGACAAGAACGACCATCGCCTGCGCGGCACGGCGGCGCAGGTGCTCGCGTACTTCGGCTCGCCCAAGGCCGACGCCGCCAAGCCGGCGCTGCTCAAGGTGCTGCAAGAGGCCGACGAGAGCGACAAGCCGCAGATCGTCTGGGCGCTCGTCACGCTGCGCGAGCCGGGCGTGTTCACGGCGGCCTTGGATCTGTACCGCAAGGGTCACCTCACCAAGGTCGAGCGCCTGGGCGGTGGTCTCGCGTTCGACCCCGAGAAAATCGCGGGCCTCGTCTCCCTCGAAGAGCTGGCGAACCTGGCGAGCGATCCCAGCCCCTCGGTGCGGCAGCTCGTCGCGAACATCCTGTCGCGCAACGCCGACCCGAAGTGGACCCCGGCCCTGACCAAGCTCGTGCAAGACGCGGACGTCGAGGTGGGACGCGAAGCGGCCAGCGGCCTCGGCAAAATCGGCGACGAAACGGCCCTCGCGCCGCTGCTCAACGCGCTCTCCAAGGCCGACAAAGACAGCCGCCAAAAATTCCTCGAAGCGCTGCGCGACGGCATCGGCGGCGCGGGCCTCGTGCTCGCCCTCGACAGCATCCCCGCCGAGCCCCCCGAGACGGTGTGGTTCCAACGGAAGCAAATCTTCGAAATGTTGCGCGAGCTGGCCGATCCCCGCGAGGGCGATGCCCTCGTCGCCTGGGCCGAGAAGGCCAAGCCCCCCGTGCACTGGATGGGCGAGGTCGGCATCCGCCTGGCCGAAGTCGGCGACATTCGCGCCGCGAAATACCTGGGCGATCGCATGAAATACGAGCCCAAGGACATCTACGAGCAGGCCCGTTTCTGGGAGGCCGACGCGGGTGGTCACATGTCTCGGACAGATCTGCCGCGCGTGGTCTCGGCCCGCATGTTGGCCGACCTCGCGGCGCTTTATCCCGACAAGAAGGCCGAGCTGAAGGTGGCCGAGTCGAGCGTGCTCGCCTGGGCCCAGAGCCGGCCCCAACCCCACGCCAACGCGCTGCGCTTCCTCGCGAACATCGGCAGCGAAGAGGCCCTGCCGCAAATGCGCAAGTGGGCCTTCCCCGACGATCCGCTGCCGAAGGAGGGGCAACAACCGCCCTTCCCCGCCAACTTCGAGACCGCGCAGAGCGCCCTGCGCTACCTCGGTCGCATGCGCGACGAGCAGTCCTTCACGAAGCTCACCGACCAGTTCGAGCGCAAGAAGGACAAGAAGATGGACATCACCCAAGAGGGCTTGATGGGCGCGGGCCTGGCGATGCTCGGCATGTCGCTGCGCGCGGTGGCCTACGGCGCCGCCCAGGGCCTGGCCGAGTGGGGCGACTCGCGGGCCGAAAAGCCCTTGATGGAGCTCATCGAAGACGAGACCTGGCACGAAGAAGCACGGCTCGCGGCCTGTGAGGCGTTGGCCTGGTGCGCCGAGCCGAAGACCATGGTCGAGGTGGCCAAAAAGGCCAAGGAGTTCGGCTCGAAGAAGGACAAGCGCAAGCAGCTCATCGGGGCTTGTTACGCGACCTCGTTGTCGCTCCGCCCGGTGCCCGAGGCGGCCGACGCGCTGACCGACTTGCTCACGGCTGATCTCGATCCCACGCTGCGCATGGCCTTCGCACAGGCCATCGGCAACTCGGGCTTCGACGCCGCCGTCGAGCAAAAGCTGTTCGCCAAGCTGGCCGACGTGGAGATCCGCAATGCAGCGGCCATCGCCCTCATCCTCGGCGGCAGCCCGGACACCGCGGCGCGCACCGTGGCCATGTACGCCGACTTCGGCGAAGAGGCCTTGAACGACGTCAAAGACCACTACTTCCGCGCCTTCGGTTATTGGTCCGACGAAGACTTCAAGCGTGGCAATCTGTACCGCTGGGTGGCGAGCGCCGAGAACATCGCCCGCGTGAAGGTCGGCGAGGCCCCGCAAGACTGGGCTCGTCAACGCCTTCAAGCCCAGTTCGACAACCTGCAATACGACAACGGCCCGCACTCGGAGACGCGCGTTGTGCTGCGTATGCGCCTGTATTGGGCCGCGAAGACGGGCGAC
>CAYLJT010000339.1:0-8871 GCA_964383995.1 uncultured Polyangiaceae bacterium | reverse complement strand
CTTGGTCGTGCCGAAGCTTCTTACCGAAGAGCTTCAACAATTGGCGCGACAAAAAGGGACGACGCTCTACGCCGTGCTCGTCGCCGCGTACGCGCTGTTGCTCGCACGTTGGTCGGGTCAAACCGATCTGACCCTCGGCACGCCGGTCGCCAACCGCGGTCGAAGAGAGGCCGAGGGGCTGATCGGGTTCTTCGTGAGCACGCTGGTGCTCCGGGCCGATCTCGGCGGCGATCCCACGGTGAGCGAGATTGTGCGTCGCATGCGCGAGGTGTCCCTGGGCGCTCTCGCGAACCAGGACGTGCCCTTCGAGCGTCTGGTGGAAGAGCTCGCGCCGCGCCGCGATCTCGGCCGTTCTCCGCTGTTTCAAGCGTTCTTTGCGCTGCAAAATGTGCCGCGCCCGGCGGGGCGCATGGGCCCCATCGCGCTGTCGGGGGACGGCGTGGGCACGGGCACCTCCAAGTTCGATCTCGCCCTCGAGCTTACCGAGCTCGACGATCGCATCGAGGGCTTCTTCGAGTACGCGAGCGATCTCTTCGACGCCGACACCGTGCGGCGCATGGGCGAGCAGCTGTTGCGGTTGCTCGAAGGCATGACGAAAGCGCCTGAAGAGAAGGCCTTTGCGCTGCCGATGCTGGACGCCGACGAGCGGCACGAGCTCCTCGTTACGCGCAACCAAACCGCCTTCGCGTTCCCCGATCAAGCGACGATCCATGAGCTCTTCGAGGCCGAGGTCGATCGCAGCAAGGATCGCGTCGCGCTCGTGTTCGAGGGTGCGGCGATGACCTACGGGGAGCTTGACGCGCGCGCCAACCAGCTCGCGCGCTACTTGCGTGGGCGCGGTGTTGGCCCCGACGTATTGGTGGGTCTGCTCGTCGAGCGATCCGCCGAAATGGTGGTGGCGATGTTGGGCATCGCCAAGGCAGGGGGCGCCTACGTGCCCCTCGATCCAGCCTATCCACCCGAGCGAATCGCCTTCATTTTGGCCGACGCCAAGGCTCCCGTGCTGGTGACGCAGGCCCACCTCGCCGAGGCCTACGCGACGTCGGGCGCTCACGTATTGCGGCTCGACGCCGATCGCGCGCTGCTCACCAACGAGAGCCAGGCGCGCGTGGGTCGCTGCTCCGGCCCCCTCGATCTCGCCTACGCGATCTACACGTCGGGCTCGACGGGACAGCCGAAGGGCGTCGCCATTGCGCACCGTTCGCTCGTGAGCTTTGTGCGCGCCATCCAGATGCGGCCGGGCCTGCGCCCCGAAGATCGCTTGCTCGCGGTGACGAGCCTCTCGTTCGATATCGCGGGCCTCGAGATCTTCGCGCCGCTCACCCTCGGTGCCTGTGTGGAGGTCGCGAGCCGCGAGACATCGAGCGATGGCGCGCTGTTGACGTCGCGCATCGAAGAGGGCGGCATCACCGTGTTTCAAGCCACGCCCGCCACCTACCGCATGATGCTCGACGCGGGATTTGAAGGGAAAGAGGGCCTCGTGATGTTGGTCGGCGGCGAGGCCTTGCCGCTCGCGCTGGCCGAGTCGTTGGCCACGAAGGGGGCCGCGCTGTGGAACATGTACGGTCCGACGGAGACCACCATCTGGTCCACGACCTCCGAAATTCCCCGCGATCCGAAGCGGATTACGATCGGCACGCCGCTCGGCAACAACACGGTCTACGTGCTCGATGCCCGGCGCGAGCCCGTGCCCCAAGGCGTGCGCGGCGAGCTCTACATCGGCGGCGTGGGCGTGGCGCGCGGCTACGTCAATCGTCCCGAAATGACGGCCGAGCGCTTCGTCACCGATCCCTTCGTCGAGCAGTCTGCGATGCGCGCCGAGGGCGAGCTGTCGCCCCGCCTCTACCGCACGGGCGACCTGGCTCGCTGGCTCCCCGACGGTGACTTGGAGTTTCTTGGGCGCCTCGATCACCAGGTCAAGATCCGCGGTTATCGCATCGAGCTCGGGGAAATCGAGGCGGCGCTCGGCAAGCACATGGGCGTGCGCGAGACGGTCGTGGTTGCCGAAGAGCGCGGCGCCGATCGGCGTCTCGTGGCCTATGTGGCGCTGATTGACGCTGTGCGCGTGCCGGCGAGCGATCTTCGCGCCCACCTGCGCGCGACGCTGCCCGAGTACATGGTGCCGAGCGTCCTCGTCTTCCTCGACGAGCTGCCGCGCACGCCCAACGGCAAGATCGATCGCAAGCGGCTCCCGAAGGCCGAGGCGCGCTCCGAGAACGAGGGCGGCGTTTTGCCGCGCACGCTCATGGAGCAAAAGATCGCGGCGCTTTGGACGAAGGTGTTGGGCGTCGATCGCGTGGCCATCGCCGACGACTTCTTCGAGCTCGGTGGCCACTCGCTGCTCGCCACCCAGCTTATGGCGCGGGTGCGGGCCGAGCTCGATGTCGAGCTGCCCTTGCGCGCGCTGTTCGAGGCACCGACCCTCGAAGCCTTCGCGGCGCGCGTCGAGGGCGCCCACGGCGCAGCCAGCGCCGGGCCTCCCAAGGTCACGCGTGTCGACCGCGGGGGCGAGCTCTTGCCCTCGTTCGCGCAGGAGCGCATGGCCGTGCTCGCGGCCATGGGGGGCGACGACGGGGGCGTCTACAACGTCTCCGCAGCGCTGCGTTTCCGCGGCAAGCTCGATGTCGACGCGCTCTCCAAGTCGCTCAGCGCCCTCGTGGAGCGCCACGAAGTGCTGCGCACCCGGCTGGTTCGCGTGGGCGTCAAAACGCTGCAGATCATCGAAGCGCCGACGCCCTTCGCGCTCCCGACGACCTCGCTGGAGGGCGTCGACGCCGAGCGCAAGCTCGAAGAGGTGGCCGCGTTGTCTCGGACAGACGCGCTCCAGACCTTCGACCTTACGCAGGCGCCGCTGTTGCGCGCGCGCCTCGTGCGGCTCTCGGACGACGATCACGTGCTGCTCTTTACGATGCACCACATTGTCTCGGACGAGCAGTCCCGGGGTGTTTTGTTGAGCGAAATCGCCTTGCTTTACAGCGGTTTCTTGCAGGACCGTGCGCCCGCGCTGCCGGACTTGCCCGTGCAATACGCGGACTACGCGGCCTGGCAACGGAGCTGGCTCGCGGGCTCGGCGATGACCACGGGGCTCGCCTATTGGCGCGCGAAGCTCGGCACCGCGCCCACCAGCCACGGCCTGCCGACCGATCGTCCGCGCTCGCGTAACCCTTCGTTTCGCGGCGAAAGGCTGCCGGCCACGGTGTCCCCGGAGCTGACCGCGCGGGCGCGCGCCTTCGCGCGGAGCGAAGGCCTCACGCTGTACATGACGCTCCTCGCGGCCTACTTCGCGACCCTGCATCGGCACGGCGCGGGGGCCGACATCGTGGTCGGTACGCCCATCGCAAATCGCCCACGGCCCGAGCTCTGGGGCCTCGTCGGCTACTTCGCGAACACCCTGGCGTTGCGGGTCGACCTCGCGGACGCGCCGAGCTTCCGCGAGCTTTGCCGGCGCACTCGGGAAACCTGCCTGGGAGCGTACGCCCACCAGGATGTGCCCTTCGAGCGCGTCGTGGAGGAGGTCGTACGCGAGCGCGAAGCCGGGCAAAATCCGCTGTTTCAGCTGCTCTTCGTGCTCCAGAGCGATCCTTTGCCGCCGCCTCGGCTGCCCGGCCTGGAGGTGGGCTGGCTCGAGCTCGACGCCGGCACCGCCAAGTTCGATTTGGGCCTCGATTTCACGCCCATCGGCGACGGCCTGCTGGGCTTCATCGAGCTGTCGACGGATCTCTTCGACGCCGCCACGGTGAAGCGTCTGGTGGAGCACTACAACACCCTGCTGGAAGCTGCGCTCAACGCACCCGATGCGCCGATAACCACCTTGGATATGACCACCGAGGCCGAACGGCGGGCGCTCTTGGAGGGAGCCGTCGGCGGTGGCAGGAAGCTAGCGGCGTTGCGAGCCGTGCTCCGCAAGAACAAGTAAGCCCGAGCCCCTGTCCAGACCTCCCCCCAGAGGGCGCGCAAAATACCTATTTTTGCGCTGCTTTTTCCGCGTTGGGCGCGCTTTACACCGCCCAGCACTGCCGATAGGGTGCGCCGCGACTAAGTGTCGCAAACTGCGGCCGCGCTGCGAAAACCATGACCCCCGAGCAACTGGATCCCGCGACCCTCGCTGAGCTTCGTGACCTCGTCGCGTCGAGCCTCGGCAAGGCCCCTACCGACATCACCGACGAAGAGCTTCGTGCGTTCGTCGCCGCCGCCGAGGCAGAGGAAGCGCGGGCGAGCCGGCCCATTCATCTGCGTCTCGCCGAGCGCGCCGCGGCCGAGCCCGCTGCGCTGGCCCTGGTCGATGAGCGCGGATCCATGACGGTGGGCGAGCTTTGGTCAGCGGCGGGGCGCGTGGCGGCGGCCCTCCGCGCGGCCAAGGTGCCCGAGGGCGAGACGGTCGCGATCACGGCGGGACGCTCGACCGCCGCGGTGGTCGCCATGTTTGGCGCGCTCATCGCGGGCAATCCGTTTCTTTTTCTCGACCTTGCCGACCCCCCGAAGGCGCTCGCGCGGGTGGTCCAACGCTCCGCGGTAAGACACTTGCTCGGGAGCCCCATTCCAGGCGTTTCCTTGGGCGTCTTGCCGATCGACGGAGCCGTCTCTGGCCCCGAGCTCGCCCCGGTCGCCGTCGAGCCTTCCACGAACGCGTGCATGGCCTTGTCCGCCGCGCGTGCGTCCATGCTCAGCCACGGCAGCCTCGCGGCGCGCCTCGCGTGGCTCGAAGAGCGCTACGCCTTCGGTCCGAACGATGTCGTGTTGTGGGGCGCGCCGCTCGCGACGGATGGCTACGTTCGCGCGGTCTTCAGCGCCCTTTCGGGGGGCGCGGTGGTAGCCCTTCCGACCTCCTCCGACGGCATGGATTTGCTGGCGTCGGCGCGCGAGCGCGGCGCCACGGTCTCCGACATGTTGCCCACGGCGCTTACCGCCTGGCTTGCCACGAGCGAAGCGCTCCCCGAAAAGCTCCGGCTTGTACTGGTGTCCGGCGAGCCCCTGAAGGCGGCGTCCGCGCGCGCATTTCGCGGCCGCTCCCAGGCCCGTTTGGAGGTCCTGCACAGCCTGCCCGGCGCCGGTGCGGAGGCCACCGTGCTCGCGCCGACCGACGAGCATCGCAGCGAGCCTTTGCCCCTGGGAAGCCCAGCTGCGCTGTCTACCTACGTGCTCGACGAACAGTTGCGACCGGTTCCGGCGGGCGTCGTGGGCGAGCTTTGTGTGGGTGGCGATGCCCTCGGCGTTCCGGCTTCTCCCGAATGCGCGGCGCGCTACGTCGCGAGCCCCTTCCAGGAGGGTGCCCTGCTGTGCCGGACGGGTGAGCGGGTTCGGCTCGGTGGCGACGGCCTCTTGCACCTCGTGGGCTCCCACGATCGCACGGTGTGGCGAGGTGGACGGAGGGTTTCGTTGCTCGCCATCGAGGGTGCCCTGCTGGCCCACCCTGCCATCGCCGACGCGGCCGTGATTCCCCGCGAAAACCTGCTGGGTGACACGGAGCTCGTCGGCTATTTCGTGGCCCGCGAGGACATCACCGAAGATGCGCTCCGAGCCCACCTGGAGGAAGAGCTACCCCGACCTTTCGTTCCCCACGCCCTCGGTCCGGTCGCGCGAATTCCGCTGAATGACAAGGGATTTGCCGACGAATCGGCGCTCCAGACGGTGGAGGTCGCGCTCGACGATCTGGCCCAGCGCTGGGAGCAAAACGTGCTGGAGGTGCCCGGCGTCATGGACGCGGCGGCGGTCGTCTTGCCGCGCGCCGACGAGTCCCGCGCGCTGCACCTTGCCGACGTCGTCCCAGGTTATCGGACCCTGACCTCGCCCAAGGGAGCCACCGCCCAAGTCGAAAGGCCGGTCCCCACGCTCGACGCGCCCCCTGCGGTCACCGACGGCGGGCCGTTCGTCTTTCCAGAAGGCGCTCCGACGACCCTCGATCAGGCTCTTTTCGAGGCCGCAGCCGATGTTGGCAAGACCCTCCACTTCATCGAGGCTGCGGGGCGGACGATCCGCACCTACGCCGAGCTGCGCGAGCAAGCGCTGCGGGTTCTTTCGGGTCTTCGCGCGAAAGGCCTTGGGCCGGGCGACCGCGTCATCCTCCAGCTCGCCCAAAACCGCGAGCTGGTCACGGCCTATTGGGCCTGCATTTTGGGCGGTATCGTGCCCGTCCCGATCGGCGTCGCGCCGACCTACCGGGAGCACAACGCCACCGTCGCCAAGCTCGGAAATGCCTGGCGCATGCTCGGTCGCCCGCTGGTTATCGTGAGCGACGCGCTGTACACCGACGTCGCGGCGCTGCCCGCCACGCTGTCTTTCGAGGTGATGAACCTTGCCAAGTTGGGCGAGCTGGAGGCTCACCCCCCGGCGTCGTCTACCCATCCCAGGACCCCGGACGACGTCGCGGTCTTGCTGCTGACGAGCGGCTCGACGGGCATGCCGAAGGGCGTTGCCTTGCGCGATCGCAACATCCTCTCGCGCACCTTCGCCATGAAGGGGTTCATCGATCTGCGCGCCGACGACGTGACCCTGAACTGGATGCCCCTCGACCACGTGGTCGGGCTCGTGATGTTTCATACCCGGGACACCATCCTCCGGGCGCGCCAAATCCACGCCGCCACGAGCCTCGTCCTGGAAGACCCCCTGCGTTGGCTGTCCTGGATCGAAGAGCTCAAGGTTACCTTGACCTGGGCCCCGAACTTCGCGTTCGGCCTCGTCAACCAGCATGCAGCCCGGATCGCCGAGGGCAGGTGGGACCTGTCCAGCGTGCGGATCATCCAGAACGGCGGCGAGGCCGTCGTGTCTCGGACAGCGCGCCGCTTCTTGCAGCAGCTCGCGCCCCACGGGCTGTCCCCCAGTTGCATGTTTCCAGGTTGGGGCATGAGCGAGACATCCTCTGCGGTCACCTTCAACCGCGAGTTTCGCCGCGACGACACCAGCGACGAGGACGCCTTCGTGGACCTCGGCCGCCCCATCCCCGGCTTCGCGATGCGCATCGTCGATCTGGAGGACCGGGTGCTGCCCGAGGGAGCGACAGGTCGTTTCCAGGTCCGCGGCCCCAGCGTCTTCGGTGGCTATTTCGAGGCCCCCGAGCTGAACCGCGAGGCCTTCACCAAGGACGGTTGGTTCGACACCGGCGACCTTGCCTTCATCCAGGGCGGTCGGGTGACCCTGACCGGCCGCGAGAAGGACATCATCATCGTCCGCGGTATCAACTACCCCAGCCACGAAATCGAGGCCGTGGTGGAGGAGCTGCCGGGCATCGAGCCGTCCTTCGTGGCCGCGGTTGCGGTGCGCCGGCCTGGCACCGAGACCGATGAGCTTGCCATCTTCTTCGTGCCCCGTGTCCGAGACACCGGCCTCCAACTCTCGCTCTGCCGCGAAGTTCGCGAGCGGGTAGGGCAGGCCACCGGGCTCTTCCCCGACGTGGTCGTGCCCGTCGGCCGCTACGACATCCCCAAGACTTCCATTGGCAAGATCCAACGCTCGCAGCTCGCGCGCTCGTTCGCGCAGGGCGCGTTCGACGACGTCGTCAAGGCGCTCGACATCGAGGCGCGCTCGGCCAGCACGCTCCCGGCCTGGTTTTACGAGCAACGCTTCGTCGCGCGTCAGGCTCGGCCTGGCGCCCGCTTCGCTGGGCGCGTGCTGGTGGTCGGATCCGAGGCCGTGGCAGCGGCGCTCGCGGCCAGCAACGAGGTCTCTGTGGTTGCGGTCGCCGATGCCGCGGCTGCCGAGGCCGCGCTCGACGCCGGGCCCTTCGACGTCGTGCTGTTCGCGGGAGCCTTCGGTCCCCGGAGCGAGCCCTCGAGCGCGGAGGAGGTCTTCGCCGCCCAGGAAACCTCGCTCTTCGCGCTCCTCGACGTGTATCGCGTCCTGGTCGCTCGCGACGCCAAGGCCCCCCGCGTGGGTCAGTTGCTGGTCCTCAGCGATCACGTCTACGGCTGCTCTTCCGCCGACGAAATTGCCTACGAACGCGGGACCTTGGTCGGGGCTCTGCGCACCATGGAGCTGGAAGCGCCGGCCCTTGCCATCCGGCATCTGGACACCGACGCGCTGGATCCCAGCGCCGCGGCCGACCTGGTGCTGCGCGAGCTCGGCTCGCTGGTGGACGATTCTGCCATCGCGTGGCGGGGCGCGCACCGTCTGGTGCCGCGGCTTGCGCCCCTCGATATGGCGCCTCCTCCGGGCACCCCAGCGCCCATCGAGCGCGGAGGGCTCTACCTCGTCGCGGGCGCCCTCGGCGGCGTCGGCTCGGTGCTCGCGGAGCGCTTGCTCAAGCACTTCGGCGTCACGGTTCTGGCTGTCGGGCGCACCCCCCTCCCAGACCGCTCCGAGGCGTCTTCCATCGACCCCGCGTCGCCCAGCGGCGCCCGTGCGCGGCGCCTTGCCGCGCTTCAGAACGCCGGTGGCAAGGTGGAGTACCTGGCCGTCGATATCACCGACCGTGCGGGCCTGGCCGCGGCCGTCGACGTCGTCGAAAAGCGGCTCGGAAAGACGCTCTCCGGCGTCATCCACGCGGCGGGCGAGGGCGACATCGAGGCGCATTTCGAAGACCTTGGCGCGCGGGAGCTGACCCGCGAGACGCGGGCCGGCTTCACGACCTATTTCTCCACGAAAATCGGCGGTACCCTCGCGCTGTACGCCCTCGCGGCTGCGCGCCCATCGTGCGCGTTCATCGTCATGTCGTCCGTCAACGGCACCTTCGGCGGTGCCACCTTCGGCGCCTATTCGGCGGCCAACAGTTTCGTCGACGCGTTCGCGACGCAGAAGCGCTGGCATGGTCATCCGCGCACCACCTCGTTCGGCTGGGCGATGTGGGAGAGCATCGGCATGAACGCCGCCGCCTCCGACGCCGTCAAGGAAGGGTCAGCGGCCCAGGGTTACCGCTTGATCGGCGCCGATGCGGGCTAC
>CAYLJT010000338.1:0-8877 GCA_964383995.1 uncultured Polyangiaceae bacterium | reverse complement strand
TGAGAAATCCAAGGCCCAACGCGATTTGCATGTTGGGGTCTTGCAGGCCACCGCCACCCGTCGGGATGACCTTCGGGTGATTGCCGCCCCACTTTTGCACCGAGTAGTGGATGACCGGCAGGTTGGCCGCGCCGAGCTCGCCGAGGGCCGCGGCGAGCTTGCGCTCGGCCTCGCCACCCCCCGTGAACGAGCGCATCACGACGTAGGCCACGTAGATGAGGACGCTCAACATGCTCGTCGTCAGGCGCGGATCCCACGTCCAGTAGACGCCCCAGGCCTTCGCCGCCCACAGCGGGCCGGATATCAGCACCATGAGGCCCATCAGCACGGCGACCTCGCCGCCCGCCCGCGCGAAGGCGTCGTAACCCCGCTTGCCTGTGGCCAAAAAGCCCGCCGACCCCACGAAACAGGCCGTTGCGCCCACGTACATCGCGTACGCGGAGGGCACGTGGAAGTAGAAGATTTTCTGAACGATGCCCATCGTCGCTTCGACGGGCACGACGTAGGCGACGAAATGCACCGTGCCGATCAGGGCAATGGCCGTCGCTGCGAGCACGATGGAGAACGCCAGGCTGGACGCCCCGCCAGGTTGGTTCGCCGCGGATTGGGTGGGCCGGGGCTCGCTCATCGAAGGTTTGGAACCTAGTGCCAAAAGGGGGGGCGTCAATCGCAATTGCTGCGCGTTCCGGCGCGCGATTTCTCGTCCTCGGGCTGATATGCTGCAAACTTCGTCAGCCGCACCGATGGGATTCGCAAACGAGCCAAAGGTCGATCCACTTCCGCCCGGCACCATCGTTGATGGGCGCTACCGCGTGGTGCGTTTCATCGACGAGGGCGGAGCGGGTCGTGTCCACGAGGTGGAGCACGTACTAACGGGCCGTCGACTGGCCCTCAAGACGCTCCTGGAGGGCAGCGGGGAAGGCCGCCTCGAACAGGAGGCGCGGGCGGCGTCGATCATGAAAAACCCCCACGTCGTGAAGATCACCGACATGGGTAAAAACCCGACGTTCGGCGCCTACGTGGTGATGGAGCTGCTCGAAGGCGAGAGCCTCAGGGCCCTGCTCGACGCTTCGGGGCAACTGCCCCTCGACCTCACCTGCGACATCGCGCTGCAGGTTTGCGAGTGCCTGTCCGAAGCCCACACCAACGGCATCATTCATCGCGATTTGAAGCCTGAGAACGTGCATCTTTGCCCCACCTCGGGGGTCGGCCCCTACGACGTGAAGGTGCTTGATTTCGGGGTCGTAAAGATAAGCGGCGAGGGCCCCATCCCCACGAGCTCCCTCACGCGCACGGGCTCCACCGTGGGCACGCCCTTCTACATGAGCCTCGAACAGCTCCGCAGCTCCTCCAACGTGGACGCGCGGGCCGACATCTATTCGCTGTCCGTCGTGCTCTACGAGTGTCTCGCGGGCACCAAGCCATTTCAGGCCGAAACGCTGGGCGATCTCGTCTACTTGCTGTGCGCTGGCCCGCCCACGGCGCTGCGCCGCGTGCGGCCCGATCTCCCCGTCGACCTGTGCGATTTGGTCATGCGCGGCCTCTCCACCAATCGCGACGAACGCCCGCAGAGCATGCTCGATCTCGCGAACGCCCTGGCGCCCTACGGCGATCCGGCCCTCGCCACCTGGCTGCGTCCCGAGAAGCGCGCCGAGCTCACGTCGTCCTCCGTGTCTCGCTCGGGATCCCTCAAGAATGCGCTGCGTTCCCCGGCAATTCCCGCCGGCTCGCCGGCTTCTGCGCCCGTGCCCGCGCCGGCGGCGACACCTCCCGCGTCCTCCGGGGCGTCCCTCGGGTCCCTCGCGCTCCCGTCGCCGGCGGCGCCCTTCGCTCCTCCCGCGCTCGAAATCGATAAGTTTGCGCGGGCCGAGACGTTGCCTGCCGACGCTCTCCTCGAGCTGCGCGCGGAGCCTTCCTCGCACCCCGCGCTCCCCGATCTCGACCTCCCCCTCGCGCCGCGCACTTCAGCGCCCGCCGTGGATGACGACGCCGGCGAAGAGCCCGCCATCGATCACGGGCTCGGTCCCCGCGGTCGCGACACACCCACGGAGATTTACCCGAAGGCCCTGGAGCCCCTCGCGCCCATCGACTTGGACGCCGGAGGGCCCGGAGGCGCGCTGCCCCTGATGGGACCCGCCGCGGGCCGCCCTGCCTCGCCGCACATGGAGAGCCACCCCGGGGTCATGGCCCACGCGGACAGCGCTCCCATGCTCGCGCCGCCGAGCTACGACGCGGGGCCCTACCCGCCCACACCGCCTCCGGCGCAAATTGTTGCACCTCAAACGATCTCGCGAGCCCCCGCGCCGCGCCCGGCCTGGCAGACCGACGTGGATCGTGTGTTGAGCAACGTGGGTCAGAAGGGCGATCGCGTGGGGCGTGCACTCTTCGACGCATTTCACGCGGCGCCGCGCCAGCAGCAAGTGGCCCTGGTGGCGGTCTCGGCGGCCGTGCTCGCGGTGTTCTTGATCCTGATGTTCGTGCTCACCTTCGGTCGGTGAGGAGAACGCAGCGCGTGTGCGCGCGTGTCGTCGCCCATCCGCGCGACAATTTGCCGCATGGCGTGGGTGGGGCAGGCGCCTACCGTCAATTCGTGCGTTTCTGGCCGAGCGTGGTTGCGGGTGTCGTCCTTGCGGGGGCGCCGTTTCTGGCGGCGTCCGAGGCACGCGCGGCCGGTTGTTGTGGGTCGAGCCACGGCCTGGGCGACCGCCTCGCGCCCGGGGAACGGGCGGCCGTCACCGTGGGAACGCGTGACGTCGAGCGCTACGGGACCTTTCGCTCCGACGGCTCGCTCCACACAGCCCCCGATGGCCAAGTCGATCGCGAGCTGCGCGCCGATCTGGCCTTTGCCACGCGAGCAAGCGCGCGCCTGGCGTTTGCGTTGTCGGTGCCGCTCCTGATGACGCACAAGGAGGTCCCCAGCGGTCAATCGGGGAGCGGCGCGGGGGTTGGCGACGTGGTCGCTTCGGCGCGCTACGACCTGCCCGTGCCGTGGGAGCACGATCTGCTCACGACGTTGACGTTCGCCGCGCAGCTTCCAACGGGCAAGCCCTCGCGGCGGGCCGAAGAGCCCCTCGACGCCGACATGACCGGGCTCGGCGCGGCCGAGCTGCGCCCCGGCCTGGTGCTCGAAAAGACCTGGGAATCGACGTGGTTTGCGACCTTGGGCGGGTCCGCCGGGTTTCGTTCGGGCTACACCGAAAACGACGGCTCCGAGGTCAAGCTCGCGCCGCGCTACCAGCTCTACGGCGCGACGGGCCCGATCATCGGAGACCTCTCCATTTCGGGCGGCGTCGTGTTCGAGATCGAAGCGGCGCCGCGCATCGCCGGCGAGGAGGCCACGGACATCGACGCCGATCGCCGGCGCACCTCGCTGTTTGCGTATGTGGGCTACGATCTAAGGTCGAGCTTTCGCTTGGCCGCCACGGGCTCCTTCGATCTACCCATCGACGGCGCCAGCAAGAACGAGCTTTCCAGTTATTCGTTCGGCCTCCTGGGCCGCTACGTGTGGACGATGATGTGAGCGTGTCTCGGACACGGGAGAGAACCATGCGCTTCGTATTTGCTTCGATTTGCGTTGGATTGTTGGCTCTCACCGCTTGCGGCAGCAGCAGCGAAGAGGCCGGCGTCGAGAGTCAGACCGCCGAAGGCGAGGCGGGCTTGATTTCCTGCATGGCCACGCCCGAGGCGACACCCTCGCAGGGCGCCAACACCTTTCACGTGATGCTCACCGACAAGGCCGCCAGCGCGCCGCTGGAGGGTGCGATGGTGATGGCGATGCCGTGGATGCCCTCGATGGGCCATGGCTCGAACGAGGTGGCCGCCATGGATATGGGCGGCGGCGACTACCACGCCGAGGGCGTCACCTTCACGATGGGCGGCTCGTGGGAGCTCAAGGTCGAGGTCACGAAGGACGCCATGACCGACACCTGCGTCTTCACCTACGAAGTGCCCTGACGAATCGTTTGACGTCCAACGGATCGAGCGCTCGCGGCCGTCAACGCGGGGGCGACTCGCCATCGGGGGCGATAGCGTCCCAGCCCGTCGCCTTGGCGAGACCAGCCATCGCCAGGTCGTAGCTCATGGTGGCCTGCAACAAATTGCTCTTTTGGGTGAGGTATGCCTTGGCCGGACCGATCAGGGCCTTGTCCTCGACGGTGCCGACGTCCATGCCGTTGCGCACCTTGATGAGCCAGCGTTTCGCGTATTTGACGGCCTTTTGATAGGCCTCGACGCGGTCCCGCCAATCCACCGCCTCGGCGTGCGCGCGCTCGACGTCGGCGGCCACGCCACCCAGCGCGTAGCGCAGTTGGGACCTCACCTCTTCGAGCTGCGCCTCGGCGTAGCGGATGCGCGCCGCCTGCGGCAAAACGTCGAGCTTCCACTGAAACACGAGGGCCGCGCCGTAGTGGAAGTAGTTGCCCGGATCGCTCGTGAACGGGTTGATTTGATCGGCGACCTCGGGGGCCGCCGAGAGCCCCGCGGAGAGCCCGAGGCCGATGTCGGGGAAGAGCTGCGCGCGCGCGATCTCGACCTGCGCGCTGCGAGCACGGACCCCCGCGTTGGCCATCTGCACCTCGGGTCGATAGAGCTTGGCGGCCATCAGGTAGCGCGTGACATCGCCGAGCTGGTGCTTAGGCAAGGCGATCGGGAGATCCGGGATGTCGAGGTAGGGATCGCCCGTGTAAAAGCGCAGGCCCGCCAGGGCCACGGTGATGTAGCCCGAGACCTCGGCCTTGCGGGCGCCGAGCTCCGCTTCGTACGTTTGGAGCTCCAACAAATCGAATCCCGAGTCGTCCTCGTTCTCGTCGGCGGCCTTCTGCAGCCGCGAAATGCCGTCGTGCACGGCGTCGTCCACTTCTTCGAGCAAGACCGCTAGATCCCGCGATACTTGGAGCCCAAAGTAAGCCTTGCGCACGTCGTAGCGGACGCTGTCGCGGGTGACCTCGAGGGCCGCGACGTTCACGTCGACGTTGGCCTCGGCGGCGGCCCACAGGTTCGTGACTTTTCCGAAGGTCCAGAGGGGGACCACGCCGTCGATGCCCGCACGCCATGCGATGCCTAGGCTCGATGTCAGAGACACGTCGGTGTTGGGGCTGAACGTGTTGTTGCCGCGAATGGTCGGCGCGAGGGCCACGCCGCCGCTCATTTTGAACTGCGAGAAGGGCGCGTAGTGGGCCTCATCGAGCTGCGCGCGCACCTGGAGCACCTTGGCCCGTGCGATCTCGATGTTCGGGTGATTGCGCTCGGCGAGGGCGAGCGTCTCGGTCAACGTGACGACGTGGGCCTTCGAGGCTTCGCTCGGGGCAGGGGCCGTCTGAGCCTCCGCGGCACGCGAAAGCAGCGAGAAGAAAGCGAGCCATGCATACGCGCCGAGCCGCGACATCGGCGCGGACGCTACCACGACTTAATCAGCGTCACCGCGGGTGCGTTTCATCAGGCGGCGGAAGTTTGCCCGGTCCATCCCGGCGAGGCTCGCGGCGCGCGTGATGTTGCCCGCGGCTGCCCGCAGCGCGCCCTCGACGTAGGCCCGATCGAACCGCTCATTGGCGTCTTCCTTCGCCTTTCCGTAGGGGGTCTCGAAGAGGCGGGTGGGCAGGGTCAGGCGGCCCGGACCTTCGGGCTCCTCGCCCCCGAGGGCCAGATCGCCGGGCACGACCGTATCGCTTCGCGCGCGCGCCACCGCCCTCTCGATCACGCCGTCGAGCTCGCGCAAATTGCCAGGCCAATCGTAGCCACGCAGCCGCCGCAGGGCCTCGACGCCGATGGAGCGCACGTGGCTCTTGCCGAGGTTCTTTCCGTGGGCGCGGACGAGGTGCATGGCGAGCAGCGGGATGTCGTCGCGACGGGCGCGCAGAGGTGGCAGCGCGATCACGAGGGTGCCCAAGCGCAACGCGAGATCGGCTCGAAAGCCCGGTCGATCGCGGAGGACGTCGGCGTTCGGCGAGACCGCCGCGACGACGCGAACATCCACGCTCACCTCGTGGGGCTCGCCGAGGGGCCTGAGGGCGCCGCGCTCGATGTAAGTGAGCAGCGCGTCCTGCGTCGATGGCGGCAGCGCGTCGATATCGTCGATGAAGAGCGTGCCGCCGTGGGCCTCGAAGAGGATGCCCCGCGCGCCGAACAGCTCTTGGTCGAGCCCTGGGCCTTCCAGGCTCGCCGCGCCGACGCGCACGAAGGGGCCGTGCACCCGGGGGCTCGCGCGGTGCAGCGCGCGGGCGACGACGTCGTGGCCCGTGCCCGCCTCGCCGGCTACCAGGACCGGCGTCGAAAACGCAGAAATACGCTCGATTTCGCGGGAAATGGCGCGCATGGCCGGTCCAGCGCCGAGCACGTCGGTGAGCCGTTCACGGTGCTCGCCGTGCGCCTCGATGTCTGCGACACGCAGCGCGAGCCGGCTGTGGTGTGCCACGAGGCGGCTCGCTTGCGCGAGGTCGCGCACGTCCATCGAAGCGGGCAGCACGAGGCTCGCTTCGTTGTCTTTCGGCGTCACGTCTTCGGTGACCAAGAGGATGACGCCGACCCCCTCGCGCGCTCCCCGCAGTGTGCTCGGAATTCCTTCTAAATCCGAGGTTTTCTGCGCGTACGCGAGGACCACGTCGAAGGGCAGCGCGCCGAGCAGGCTCGTGCCCGCTGCGATGTCTTGTTGCGATTCGACGTCGAAACGCGCTTCGTGGAGGCCTCGCGTGATGCGACGGCGCTCGGCTGCGTCGGGGTGGATGACGAGCACACGCAGGGCCGCGCGTGGGTTCGTGAGCGGGGGCGCCATCGCCTAGGAGCCGGAGGGACGCCGCCTGTCCCCGGTCGCTCCGAAGCGATTGCTCGCGGGGCCCGACGAATCGAAGCGGCTGCTCGATGGCCCGGCGTCCATGCGGCTGCTGGCGGGGGCCGCGTCGAAGCGGCTGCTCGGTGGAGGCGCGGACGAATCGAAGCGGGAGCTGACGGGCCCCGCGGCCCCGAAGCGATTGCTGAGCGGGACCGGCGCCGACTCGCGATCGCCTTCGTTCGAGAACGTCTCGGGCGCGGGCGTCGTGAGGTGCGAGGGCGTGAACACGTAGCCCTGGTGCTGCACGAGGTAGATGCGTCCGCCGCCCTCGGCGCGCGCACGGGCCAAGGCGCCCTCGGCGCAGCGCACGAGGGACTCGCGGGATTGAACCTCTTTCGAAGGAAACAGCGCCACGCCCACGGAGACCGTCGGTCGAATCGCGCGTCCGCTCTCGTCGAACGCGACCTCGCGCACGCGCCGCGCGAGGCGATCACACGCGGTCGCGGCCCCCGCGAAGTGGGTGCTCGGCAGGAGAGCCACAAGCTCCTGACCGCGCGTGCGCGCCACGAAATCCGCATCCCTGAGGCCCCTGCGCACGGCCGTGGCGACGGCGCGGATCACAGCCGAATCCAAGGGTACTTCGGGGGTGGATCGATTTTTATCCACCTCGATCAGAGCGTAGGCGAGGGGCTCGCGGTAGCGCTCGGCGCGCTTCCATTCTTCCGACAGCCGCATGGAAAGAAAGCGCTGGTTGGGCAGCCCGGTCACCTCGTCCAAGAGGCTCGCTTGCTCCAGATCGATGCGGCGTTTGTTGGCCTGATCGAGCAGCCGTTTGGTGCGTGCGAGGGCCGCCACGCGCAAACAAAGCTCGGTCTCGTCAAAGGGCTTGCCCAGAAAATCGTCGGCGCCCGCGCGTAGTCCTTCGATTCGGCTCGCTACGTCGGCGCGCGAGGACAACAGCAACACCGGCACGGGCGACGTGCCGAGGGCCTTGATGAGCTTGCAGGCGTCGGTGCCCAGAAGTCGCGGCGTCACCACGTCGAGCACCGCCACATCGATGTTTCCGCGCGCCACGCGATCCACCGCGGACTGCCCGTCGGCCGCGATATCCACCCAAAACCCCGCGCCGCGCAGCGCGTTGCACGCGGTCTCGCGGGCCGTGCGATCGTCGTCGGCCACGAGCACGCGCGCGGGCCGCGTCTCATCGATCGTGCGGGTGCGCGGCCGTTCCATGGTCACGGCGTGGCCTGGGGAGCCTCTCCTTCGTCCGCAGCTTTCTCGGCGGGAGCAGGCGTTTCAGCGCCCTCTTTGGGGGCCGGCTTGGGAAACTCCACCACCAGCTCGACGCCGCCGGGCACGACGTCGACACGGTAGGTCGGGACCGCGGGCTCCCGCATCTCGATCACGAGACCCAGGCCCGTGTCCTGTTGCACCAGCTCGACGCGCGTGACGACCGAGCGAAAATACGAGGTGAGCAGCGGGAGGCGGTTGGTGCGCTCGGTGGTGCCCACGTTCGGCAACACGTAAACGGCGCGCAAATTCCCCTTTGCTTCGCTGACATCCACCTTCCCGCTGAGGCGCACGACCACCTGCGAGCGACCGTCCGGGAGCACGCGAAAGCTTGGGTAGGTGGCCACCGGCCCCGTCCATTTTCGCGTCTCTTTCTTCGCGCGATGCCGCGCTTGTCGCGGCGTTGGCTGCTCCGTTGCGGCGGGTCGGCCCGCGGGGGCGGCGTCCGCGGAGGGCGCGGTGGGGGGCGCCGGAGGGGTCTGGGCTGCGGCAGGCAAAGCAACGGCGAAGGCGAGGGCTGCGGCGCTCGCGGCGCTTCGAGTAACCATGGGCGTATTAGACCACGCGCTCTCGCTGCTATCCAATCCGATGCCAAACCCTGGAGAAAGCTTGACCGTGCTAGGCCCACGTACTCTCATCGGCTCGATGACAAAAAAGCTCACGGTGCTCGTCGCGGACGACGAGCCTTCGATGCGCGCCCTCGTGGCGCGGTACATGAAAACCCGCGGTTTCGAGGTGATCGAAGCCGTGCGCGGCGAGCAGGCGTGGGCGACCGCGCAGCAGCACGTCCCTGAGCTAGTGATCCTCGACTTGATGATGCCGGG
>CAYLJT010000337.1:0-8890 GCA_964383995.1 uncultured Polyangiaceae bacterium | reverse complement strand
TGGGATAACGCAGGGTGACGTTGAGGCGGCCTGCGCAGTCACTCCGTCTTACCTGTCACATGTGCTCGCCGGTCGAAAACAAGCGAGCATAACGCTCATTAGGCTTCTTGAAGCATTTGTGTCCGACGGCGGTGAGTTGGAACGTCACCTGGCGGGTCGAGGGTGGAGCCGACCCAACTGTTATCCGTTTCTCGTCAAGGAACCTCGTGCTCGAAACGGATTTAGCGATTGCTCATGGGCGAAACACGTCGGACCTATTCCGGACTTCGAGGAGGCGATCGCATGAAGGTCTCCGACGCCAGTCCGGACGTTCAGATAGCATCTGCACTATCAAAGCGGCTTTCCCTGGTTTCTATTTCAATACCGGGTCTGAGCGCAAAGCTCATCGGCAATGTCGACGGCGTTGTGCTCGACTACACGCTGGAGAAGGTCAAGGTTCACTGGACCGTCTCGGAGCACGTTCTAAGTGCGTTTCTCCCCTTTGTGTTGGTCGTGCATCCAGAGAACGAGGAGAACCGTAGGGTCGCGGAGTTGTCCGTCATGATTCTGGCTAGGTACAAGGCGTTCAGCGACCGCGGGCTGCCCGACAGGAACGAACTCTGGCACTTTGCAGCTATTTCTGGCTACATGCACGCCTGGCCGTATTTGCGGGCCGAAGTGCAGTCGCTAACGGCCAAGATTGGGTTGCCTTCGTTGACGCTGCCCATCATCGTTTCTGGTCACGTACCAGGGAGAGTAGCGGTATCCTCAACGCCCCTTGAGGTTGGGCTGCCGAGCGAGCGAGTCCATTCCAAGGCGCGGACGAGCGAGCGCAGGCGCGCCGTCCGTCCCACGAAAGACGTTTGAGCGGGCTCCTGTGCCCGCGAGGGTCGACCCAGCACGCAGACTGCATTTCGTGGACGTTGTTGCGCAGCTTGTTGGTTGCCCAGGGCGTGCCTTGAAGAGCTTGAAGTGCTGTCATGGGGACACCCGACGCCGGCACGGTCTGACCGTTGCTCTCGAAGGCAGTATCGACTGGAATCACGACGGTGTCATCGATTCGATGGCCTACGCCCAGGTCATTCGTTCCTCCGCCGACGCCGACTACCCGGACTGTCAGCTCCTCCTGGACACCGACGACGTCGGCCTGATCGCGGCATCCATGGCCGCCGCCCTGGCGTTGCCCCCGGGGCTCGGCTCGCTGACGACGCCTTCGCCCAAGACCCGCGTCCCCTAGGCGAGCGCGGGCTCGTCTCGCACTAGGCTGCTGTGGTAGGGTGGGGGGATGGAAGACGGGTCGGGAGAAATCGAGGGTGCACAGGCCAAGAAGCGGCGTCGAAGGCCGCCGAATCGCGGGGCGCATCCCGCGCAGAGCGAGCCCATGAAACCGGCCCCCGTGCCTCCGCCCGAGCTCGGTCAGAATGCCTGGAAGCGCCTGGCGGTCACTGTCCTCGCCCTCGTCTTCGTGGAGGTGCTGCAGCGCGTGCCGCTGCCTGGGGTCGATTGGGTAGGTGTGAGCCAGGGCGACAGCGGCGAACGTGCCATCGGCGTCGGCGGTCTGGGGGTGACGCCTATCGTGAATGCCTATCTGCTCGTCGAGCTTTCGGCGTGGATCATCCCTTCCTGGCGCCCGCTCCGGGAATCGGCCGCGGGGCGCGCCGTCTTGCGCCGACGTGTGGTGCCCCTCGCGTTGACCATCGCAGGGATGCTGGCCCTGGTGTACGCCCGTGCTCTGAGCCCCTTCGCGCTTGGACACACGTTTGGCAGCGGCGCGCTGGTCTGTCTGACCCTGATTGCTGGCTCGGCGTTGCTGTGGTTTGCCGCGGAGGTGATCACACATCGGGGCTTCGGTTCGGGTCTGTTGGTGGTGTGGAGCTTCCTCGGCGTGCGGGTCCTTGGCAAGAATCTGCCCCCGCTTGGTGGTGATCCCGGCATGGATGCCTTGCTCTTGATGGCGAGCGTTGTCTTCGGTGTCGGCCTCGCCGTTGCGGCGGCGTGGCTCGTGCGACCCGCCGAGGCCGTGCGGCAAGGTGCCCTCGCTGTTCCCGAGCTACCGACACCGGCGGCCTCTGTCGGCGCGCTCGACCTCATTCGGTTCGTCGTGCTTGCGGTCTCGTTGGGGGTCCCCGGCCTGCTTCCTCCGCTGCCCCGTGACGCGCTGTCGGCGATCGCCATGGGACTTGTCCTGCACTGCGGCGGAGCGATCGTCGTCGCCTGGCTGACCCATCGTCCAGACGGCGTGGCCTCCCGCCTTGAAGGCTGGGGCGCCGTGGGCGGTGCCGCAGGTGTCGCGGCGGCCCGCGACGGACTGGTCAGGGCGCTCCTGTCCACAGGGCTATTTTTCTTTGTCTTCATCTTGGCGGACGCTCTTGTCCGAGACAAAACGGACTCCTGGTCCGCCATCACCTCGCTGCTGCTGCTCGTCGTCTTGTTGCGAGACGCTTGGCGCGAGTGGCCGCGGTGGCGCGGCGATCCGTCGTGGACGGTGGTGCACGAAGAGCACCGACCCTACGTCGTCCCGTTCGTCGAGCGGACCCTCCACAACGCGTCGATCCCGTTCTTTACGCGCGACCTCGTGTCTCGGACGGCTCTCCAGATTTTCGCCCCCTTCGCGCCTGTACGGATCGCGGTCCAGGCGGCGGATGTCCAGCGCGCGAGGGAAGCTTTGGCCGGTGCCGCGGCCCAGATCTTCTCGGACGCGCCGCAGAGCGAGGGGCCTCGCGAGCGCCCCTCTCCCCGACGGCTGTGGCCCTTGGCGCTGCTCGCCACCCTCGCGCTCGGGGGCTCCCTCGCCTTCCCCTACCTGCAAACGGCCACGAACGGGCCGCCGCCGACCGCCGAAGAACGCCGCGCGGCCTTGCAGTTCTACGCGGTCGACGACGACGCCGATCCCCTGGAAGATCTTGCCCAGTCCGGGTCGGAGGTCGAGCTACCCAAGGGTCTGCGCTTCGAGGTCGAGAACGTCCCGCTCGGCCCGGGCAGGACGGCGCCGCGGCACTTTGCCCTCTTCATCCTCGGCCCGTCCGAGACAATCGATGCGCTTTTGGCGCGTTCGCGACCCTGGCTCGCGGCCAACGTTTCGCTGCCCCCCGGGCGCGCTTTCTACTTCGAGAAGCGCCTGGAAATGGATGACGACACGGGGGAGCTGGCGGTCATCGGCCTACGCAGCTACCTGCTCGAAAGCGAGCCGGTCTTGACGGGGGCCGACGTGGCCTCGGCGTCTGTCGAGGCGGAGCCCGCCAATCAAGGAGGAGGCTATCATGTGGCGTTGACCTTTACCTCCGAAGCGGGACGACGGTTTCACGACTACACCGCCTCGCACATCAAGCGGCGCTTCGCCATCGTTTCGCGGGGGTTGATCGAGAGCGCGCCTGTCATCCAGACCGCCATTCCGGGGGGGCGCGCTCAGATCACGTTGGGCTCGGCGTCGCCCGCCGACCAAAAGAAGGACGCCACGGCCATCGTCGAGGCCCTGCGTGGCAAGGCTTGGTAAGGTGGTTGAAGCTCAAACGGCTTTCTTCTTCGGGCGGCGTCGAGGCGGCGCGGCGGTCTTCGGTGGCAAGGTGGCGACGAAGGCGAGGCCGCGATCCAGCCAGCTCTTCAGGCTTTTGGCGCTGGTGAGGCCTTCGGTTTGCACATAAACAAACCCTTGCATGGGCCTCCCGGTAAAGTCCATGGGCGACGCATAGGGTTGCAACAGCGCGTCTTCGTGGGCCTTGGGGCCTACCCGGACCATGAGCCTGCCCTCGGTGAGGCCACAGCACATGTGGTCGGAGACCAGGAAGCACAGGCCGCCGAACATCTTGCGTTCGCTGACGTCGTTGCGTTGTGCGAGGTAGTTGCGGATGCGGGCGGCGAGGGCTTCGTCGTAGGCCATGGGTCACCGATGGAGGAGGAGGTTACCTGGAAGGTGGGCGGGGAGCGTCTTACCCTTGCTCGTTCTTCATGCTGGCCACGAAGGCGGCCTCGGCGGCGGCGATCTCCTCGCGCGTCATGTCCTTGACATGGCTCGCGATGGTCCACTTCTGCCCAAAGGGGTCGCTCACCTGACCCATGCGATCTCCCCAGAACATGTCCTCCGGCGGCATGATTGGCGTGCAACCCGCGTCCACCGCCTGGTTGAACGCGCTGTCCACGTCGGCCACGTAGAGCCACATCGACGAGCGGCTCGGGTCGGGCGAGCCCATCTCGGGGAACACGTCGTTGACGAAGATCATCGAGCTGCCGATGCGCAGGGCGGCGTGCCATACCTTCGTGCCGGAAGGGTCTTTGGCGGTGTCCACCACCTCGGCGCCGAAGGCCTTTTGGTAGAGCGCGATGGCTGCCGCTGCGTCGTTCAGGGACAGTTGGGCGGTGATGGTGTGATAGCCTGCGGGGATCGGTTGGGTTGCCATGGAAGGGGCTCCTGTGCTTCGCGTGGTGTGCGCCGCGGCGCAGCCTACGCACGAACAAACCGCCGAGACAAGGGCCTCGTATGCCTAGCTTGCGCCGCTTTCCAACAGCCCTTTGAGCTTGAGCAAGTCCTTTTGATTGGCGCTTTTCATCGCCCGCGCCATGAGCGGGGCGACGAGCTTCGAGAAGCCCGAGGGCTCACCGCGGTTGCGCAGTGTCATGCGGGTTTGGCCTTCGCCCGCGTCTTCCCAGGTGTAGGTGGTTTCCATGGGGAACGGCCCTTCGGCGGTGCGCATGACGAGCCTCTCCCCCACGACGAGCTCCGCCACCTGGTAGGTGTAGGCCATGCGTTTGCCCAAGAAATGCGCGACGAACGCCATCTCCGAGCCGACCGCGACCTTGGGCTCGGTCTTCCATTCCACGCTCTTGATGTTGACGTACCAAGCCGGTGCGTTGCTCGGATCCGACGCGAACGCGGCAACCTCGCTGCGGGGCCTGTGGATGATGATTTCGGTGAGGACATCGACGGCCATGGCGGATATTGTAAAGCCGTACCCTGCGGGCCCAACGATTGTTTTTCATCGCGCCAAGTTTTTTACACCCCGGGTGACCAAAGGCCATGCCGAAGCTCCCTTGGTTCGTGATGCTCGTCGTCGTGATGGTAGGTTGTGGGGCGGCTGAAGCTCCCGGGGCGGCGGCGCCGCGCAGCGCCGAGGTCGAGCTGCCCGCGCCGGCGAACGCCGGTCCGGTCCCCCCGTCGGCGGCTTCGACCGAAGAAGAGGCCGCGCGTTCGGCTCCGCAGCCCTCGGGCAAACGGCAAGGAGCCGCGGTGGGCGGGTCGCGTTGGGGCTTCCCACTGGCCTCTAGCCTCAATGGCCGGCTGGTCGTGCTGCGCACCTTCGAAGGTAGCGAGGCACCGAGCTTTGGTCACCACGGCGAAGCCAGCGTCTCTGCCACGATCGCCGTGTACGATCTGGTGTCCGGGACGGAGCGCGTGGTCGCCGACCTGATCGACGTGGACTCCGAGCGGCGCTACTTTCTGGTGCTCGACAGCGGGCCCGAGGTGATCGACGCCCAGACCGGCGCAGCGACCGCGCTGCCCGGTGCCGACCCGGGGGATGATGGCAACCGCTGCCTTCCGCCGCGGCAAGCCTCGTTTTCCTTCAAGGGGGCAAGGGTAGGGTGGGTGAGCAAAGATGGGAAGACGCTCCTCGTGCGTGACCTTGCCACGGGGGTTGACTGGAAGGTTCCGTCCACGGAGCGCATTTGGCGCGGTTTTCCCGACGATAGTGGGCGAGGTGCGGTGCTTTTGGAGGTGCCCGCGGGCAGCACGGGCTGGCCCTTGCAAAACACCTCGTGCGCTTGCCGCTGGTGCAACCGCTTCGCGATGTCCTACGGCTTTTATGGCTGGAGCGGGCCCGCCTTCGCGCCCCAGCACGTGGCGGAGGACGGCACCCGCGCTCCGGGAGAGCTGCCGGACGGCGAAGCGCGCTGGCATGGTAAGACCCAGGAAGGTTGCGAGCTGACCCCCGAGAAGACCGACGGCTCCCTCGATCACGGTCCATGGCGGTGGGTCTGCCCGTAGGGCGCATCTCGGACATGGTCGCTCGAACGGGCCGCATCCTGTCCCGCCTTGACGTCCAACCCGCGCCGAGCTACCCGGTGGGTGTGACTGTGCCTCTGGGTGAGGACCCCTGATTTTACCCCGGACGCAGGGCCCTCTTTGCCGGGCCCCCGTGCATGCGCGACGACCTCCTCGAATTGCTGCTCCCCCTCGACGGTGTTCTGCAAAACCGTCGGTATCATCCGGAAGGCGACGCCCTCTACCATTCGCTCCAGGCCTTTGAGCTGGCGCGCAAGCTCACGGGCGAACGGCTCTTTTGGGCTGCTGCGCTGCTGCACGACGTAGGCAAGGCGCCGGGGGAGGACGATCACGCGGCGGTGGGCGCCGACCTGCTGGAAGGGTTGGTCGCCCCCGGCGTGGTGTGGTTGGTGCGTCACCACCTGGATCTCTTGTACGAGCCCGCGCTGACCAAACGGCGTCGCCGCGGGACGGCGGCCCTCCGCGATCTGACCTTGCTGCGCCGCTGCGATGTGGGCGGTCGCAGCCCCACGGCGAAGGTCATGGACGTGGGTGACGCCCTCGAGCTGCTGTTCGCGCAGGGCAGCGCATTTCTCTCGCCCGAAGCCCAAAACCCCTACGAAAATGCAGGAAACGAGGAGGACTGAAGACAGCCAACACCGTCACCGCTTGCACCTCGTAGCCGACCTCGATCGCTACGCATCGCGCCGCGCTCTTTGGCGCGAAGATCCAGCGGACACCCAGCGCTACGCTCACCTGCACGGCCCCCTGCGGGACGCGCTTGCCGCCGCGCTGACCGAGAAGCAACGCTACATGGTCCAGGCCTTCTTCTACGAGGGCCTGAGCCAGGGTCAGATCGCGAAAGACCTGGGAGTATCCCAGCAAGTCGTGCAAAAAAGTTGTACGGAGCCGACCCTTTCCAGATGTACGAGCCCCTGCCGGGCTTCGAGGCGCTCTCGTGAGGCGTGCGCCCATCGCTTGCTCGACGCACCGCCGCTCGGTGTAGGATGCGCGTCCCTTGAGCACCTCGTCGCCGACGCGCCGCCCAAAACGTGCATGGATCGAACACTTGCAGCGCATCCGCTGGCTGGCGTGGCTGCCGCCGCGTTGGCTATGGGCGCTGTTCGTGCTGGTGAATGGCGCCTTCACCATCGGCGTCGTGTCCGTCGTCTCCGTCTTGACGGGCACGACCTTCGTGTTTCCTCCCCTGGGCGCGACGGCGTTTCTGTTCTTCTTCACGCCCGAGGCGCCGACGGCCAGCCCTCGCAATACCTGCTACGGCTACCTCATCGGCATGGCGAGCGGGATGCTTGCTTTGGCCGTCACCGGGCTGCTCGACGCGCCCCCCGCGCTGGCGGTCGGTGTCGACGTCCCTCGTGCGCTCGCCGCCGCCCTGTCGGTCGGCCTGGCGGGGGCTGCCATGGTGCTGTTGCGCGCCCCGCATCCACCCGCGGGCGCGACGACCCTGGTGGTGTCGCTGGGGCTCGTCACGACGCCGAAGCAGCTTGGCAGCTTGCAGCTTGGCGTCATGATGTTGGTCGCGCAGGCGCTGGTCATATACCGCGTGGTCGGCGTCGATTACCCGCTTTGGGGGCGAAGCTCCAAACCGCCCGCGGCGTGACACGGGCGGCGGCCTTCGTCGAGGTGAGGGCGGCTCAGCGCGCGCAGCGCACGCCGCGCCACTGGTTGCCTTCGTAGCGGAAGTTCTGGCTGCGATCCACGTAGGGGTCGAAGTCGGTGTTCGGCGCGTGCCAGTGGGCGATGGCGCCGCCGCCGCGGAAGACGACGGTGTCGGTGGGCGGATTCTGGATGGTCAGGTTGAGGCAGTTGGTGGTGCAGCCAACCGGCAAGATCGGGTTCGACGGGTGGGCGCCGTCGGGGCCCGACCAGGCGTCGCGCATCCAGCTCGCTCCGTCGCCGATCAGGTCGTAGTGACCCCAATAACCGACGCCCAGCAAGAACGCGCCGACGTCGACGATGTCTGCGACATCGCAGGCCCCGGGTAGGCCCGCGCCGCCGCCGCCACCGTCGCCGTCGGCGGTGCAGTCGTAGGCCGCGTAGCTGGTCGAGGTGGCGGCGTTGCCCCAGGGGCGGACCCGCTGTTGGGCGCCTCCGGTCCAGACGTAGTCGTACTCGTTCTCGGTGGGTAGACGCCCGCCATCCCAAATGCAGAACGCATAGGCGATATACCAGTTGAGGCAGATGATGGGCCTCTTCTCGTTGGCCGCCGGCTGGTCGGTCCAGGTGGCAAACGGCACGTTTTGCGCGTCGTTGGTGCAAAATACACCGGAGGTCAGGAGCGCCTTCAGGGCCGCGGTGTCGTTCGGCAATTGCGTCGTGTAGGCGTTGAGCCAACCGCTGCTCGCGTAACCTGGGTAGGACCCGGAGCCGACCGCGGGGGGCGACAGCTTGGTGCCCTTGCCTGCCGCGACGAACTTGCGGAAGCGCCCGACGGTCACGAGGAAGGTCTCCACGTTGATGTTGCCCGTCATGGTGGTGGGTAGGAGCGGGTCGTTCATGCGGTTGTACGAGCCACCCGGTGCTTGCGGGCGCTCGCAGCACGGCCGATCGGCCAGACCACAGTGGCTATCGGCGCCCGTGCCGCCACCTTGACAGCTCAGCGGCGTGCTGCACGTGCCATTGACGCACATCCCATACAGGCAGTCGGTAGGCGCCGTGCAGGCGGTGCCGTCAGCGCAGCCGGTCGGGCAGCTTCCGCCACAGTCGATGCCGGCCTCGCCGCCGTTCTTGACGTTGTCGCCGCAGGTGGCGGCTTGGCACACGCTCGCCGTACAAACCAGGCTCTGGCAGTCGGCGGCCACCACGCAGGTCAGGCCCGTACCACACGCGGCGCACGTGCCGCCGCCGCAGTCCACCGCCGTCTCGCTGCCGTTCTTGACACCGTCGTTGCACGTGGCGGCCTGGCAGACATTGCCC
>CAYLJT010000336.1:0-8904 GCA_964383995.1 uncultured Polyangiaceae bacterium | reverse complement strand
CGAAGGCGAGGGTCAGTACCAAGTCGAAAGCGTCCATTGAAGCGCCAACCCTAACGACGATCGCCGCTCTCGCAAGGGATCCCGCGCCGATTCGGAAGGACCCATGCATCTGTCCGCGGCCTGGAATAGAGTCCGCCCCGTGTCGCGTGTCCCGCTAGGCGTTTTCGTGCTCGCGCTCTGGGGCTGTGAAACGCCCTCATCGAGCGTTGACGGCGGGGACCTGATGGGCCTCTTCGAGGGGCCGGCCGACGCAGGGAAGAAGGCTGTCTCGGACGGCGGCCCCGTTTCATCCGCCGATGCCGCGGCGCCCGAGCCGCAACCCGCGCCGACGGTGCGCACGGCGACCACGGGCATGTGCGTGGCGCCCCTGGGCGAGCCCGGCCGCGCGCTGCGGCGCACCATGGGACGGCCCCCGTGTCGCGAGGCGCAGATTCGCGAATGGCGCGATGCCGAAGGCTCCCCACGCTACGCGTGCGTGGTGGCGCCGAAGGGCGTCGAGACGAGGGCCCCTTTGCCCCTCGTCATTTTCTTTCACGGCGAGGCCGACGACCCCGCGAGCGCGCTGAAAAAAACCGGGCTTCGCAAGCAAATTCCGCAGCTCGACATGACGAACGATCCGGCCCATCGGGGCTTCATCGTGCTGGCGCCTCAGGGGCGCGCGCTCGCGGGCGACGTGCGAGGCGCGCTCTACGACGTCGACTACCTCGACAACAAGAACGTCGACATCGCGACCGTGGACCACTTCGTCGACGCGTTGGTGGGCGAAAACCTCGTGGATCAAAGGCGAATTTACGCGGTCGGCGATGGCCTCGGCGGGGGCATGGCGGCGACCTACGCCATGATGCGCTCCTCCAAGGTGGCCGCCTTTGCGGCTTACGGCGCCGAAGCTCCGCCCGCGCAGTGGGCGTGCCCCGAACCGCCTCCGCCGGCGGTGGTCTTGTACCGCGCGTGCGATGCCGTCGCGCCCTGTGCGAACGTCGAGGAGTGGCTCCGCGCGAGGGACAAAATCGGCGCTGAAACCAGCTATTTTCGCTTGGGCATCGGGGACGAGGAGGAGACCAACTGCGCTCCCAAGAACCGCTGCACGGATGCCCGTGGCAAGAGTCAGCACGCACGATGGCCCAAGGGACGCGAGGTGGACATGCTCCAAGGCCTCGCCCGCCACGTGCTCGCGGCCCCGAGGTGATGATGAGCTCCACGAAGAAGGACCCGGCGTGGTCCGCCGAAGACAGCGTCGCTACCCGCTTTTCGAGGGCGATGGTGGCCACGACCTCCCCCTATGGCCTGCTGTCCGAGCCCACGCTCGTCGCCGCCGAGACGGCCATCGTGCTCACCGCGTACATCGCGCTGCGCACCTCGAACGGTCCCCCCGAGGTCGTTTCGGCCCTCGCGCTGCTCTCGGGCGTGCCCCTCGTTATCGCCGTGCTCACGACGTTGGCCCTGATGGGCGCCCGGCGGCGCATCGTCGCGTGGCTCGATTCGCTGCCTTTTCCGCTCGAAAATCTGAACGGGGTGCTCAACGGCGTGGGCGACTCCTTGGAAGTGACCTTCGAAGGAGCGCCTCCAGAGCAGGCCGGCCTCAACGCTTCGCTAGACACGGTTCACCCCGATAGCTTCGTGACCACCATCAACGCCGAGACCCAAAGCGTCGAGATTCGCATCGGCGTCGTCGACTCGAAGCGCAACCCCGCGCGCAGCAACCACCTGCGCTACGCCCGCGTCCGCGCCATCGTCGACGCTGTGCTCGTGCCCCTGTCGAAGGCCCACCCCATCCGCTCCGTTTACGTAAAATGACGCGGTTTTTGCCGAAATTTTCGTGAGAGCAAGGCCCCTTGGCTAACATCGATCGGATGGCGGAGCGCCCCTCCAACGCACCCGGTCCCGCATGGAGCACCCTGCTTGAGCTCCTCGACGAGGCGGTGATCCTTTACGACCCGAGCCAACGTTGCGTCCTCGCCGGGGCGCGGGTGGGGCCCCTCTTGGGCGTCGATCCGGCGCTCATGCCTGGCGTCCAGCGGGCCGATTTTCTGGCCCAGCTCTGCGCACACCACGATCTCGACCCGGCCCTGTTTGCTGCCGATGGCGTGCACGTGGAGCTGAGCATTGCCACGCCCCAACAACGGATCCTCGTATGGCGCACGCGGTCGATCCCCACGGCGCAGGGGTCGGTCGGCTGGATCGACGTCGTGCGCGACGCGACGAGCGAGCGGCGGGCGGCCGAGCTGAGCGCGACGATCGTTGAGACCTCAGGGGTCGATCCGACCACGGGCCTGCACAGCGAACGGCGCTTTCGTCACGAGCTCGATCGCGAGCACACGCGGGCGCAGCGCAGCTGGGATCCCTACTCGGTGGTGCGTATCGACATCGACCCTCCCCACGCGCCCCTCGACGGCGACGCGCGCGATGCGCTCCTGCGGCGCGTCGGCGAGCGCCTCCGCACCGCTCGGCGCGAGTACGATGTGATTGGTCGTTTGAGCTCAAACGAATTGGTCTTGCTCCTCCCCGGCACCGACGCCAAGGCCGCGAAGGTCGTGTCCAAGCGCATCGTCCGAGGCCTTCGCGATGGGCAGCCCGTGGAGGGCGAGGGGGGAGGGCGCGTCACCGTCTCCGCGGGCGCGGCCGTGTGGGCACCGCCGTCCGTCGACACCACCGAAGACGTGCTACTTCGCGCGGCCGCTGCGCTCGGCGCAGCGCGGCTCAAGGGGCCCTCCTCCGTGGTCGTGGACACGGGGGAAGCCGCAGTGGCGAAAGACGAGCCGTCCACCGACTGAGGCCTCCTTCCGCTGAGCCGTCCGTTGGCTATCCGCGCCCAGTTGGGGTATGGCCTCGCCATGGCCGAGCGCGCCGAACGACCCGTCACGTGCCGCATGTTCGAGACGCCGCTCATCGAGCGTTTTTCGCGGATCCACCCTTCGACGCCGTTCCTGTTCTGGCTCCCGACCCTCGGCTACATGGGTTACCGCGCGGTCGTCGCTGGGGTCACGGCGGCGCCCTTCCTGGGCCTCACGCTGTTCGGCGTTTTGCTGTGGACGCTCGCGGAGTACGTGCTCCACCGCTACGTCTTCCACTACGTGGGCCCCAAGCCCTGGCAGCGCCGCATGCACTTCATTTTGCACGGCGTGCACCACGATTTTCCGCAAGACGCCGACCGCTTGGTGATGCCTCTCGGCGCCAGCATCCCGATGGGCGTGGTGTTCTACGCGGCCTTTCGCCTCGTTTTTGGCGCGGTGCTCGTCGACCCCCTCTTCATCGGCTTCGGGCTCGGCTACCTCGTCTACGACGGCACCCACTACGCCATTCACCATTTTCGCATGAGCTCGAAGCTCGGAAAGTGGCTGAAGCGCCACCACATGGTGCATCACCACACGGGCTTCGAGGCGCGCTGGGGCGTGTCATCGCCGCTCTGGGATTGGGTGTTCGGCACCATGGAAGACGCGCGCGAGCGCGCCCGCCACGACGAAGTGCCCGCGAGCTGAGCGACCGTTCGCCCCCGGTTTTGTTCGCCCCTTACGCCGCGCGCTCGCGGCCAAGCACGCTCGCGTTGAACGAGCGCAGCGTATTTCGACCGCAGAACGGGCATGCCCAAGCGACATCGAAGCGTTCCGCGTTGGCGCCGATGCTGTGCGCCGGCGCGAGCTCCTCACTCTTGTTCCGCCGCGCCTTGCCCGAGAGCACCTGAAATTGGCCGTCTACTTCTGCGATGAGGGTGGCTTGACATTCACAGCGGCTTCGTACCGAAACACGCGAGCCGCTCTCTCCTGAAATCTCCATGAGGCGCCCTTAATGGTCTTCCCTTCCCGCGAAAAGGGGTGTTAACGTAAACCTTGCAGAGCCCTTGTCCTGAGCTTGAAACGCCAGTTTGAGTTTTTCCTCCCCAACACAAACTTTGGAGGAACAATGGCCCGAGGTCATGAGTTCGACGATTCGATGCAGCCGACTCGCTCTGGACGGCACGTCGTAGGCCCGCGTCGCGTATTGCTCGCGCACGCCGGGGGCTCCGTCTGCGACATGTTGGTGTCTCACATCGACGGAATTTTCGGCGACGTGGCCTTGATGGAGGTCAACTCGGTGGAAGCGGGGCTCGCGGCCCTTCACGCCGAGCCCCTGTCGGTCTGCTTCGTTTGCCTCGACATCCTGCCTGCTCCTCGGGGCGCCGTGCGGCTGGCACAAGAGGCGCTTCGTGTCGGCGTGCCCCTGGTCTTCGTCGCGCGCAGCCTGCGCTGGTTGCCTCACGACGCAGACGATTTGCGCAAGGTTCCCTGGGTTCGGCCCGAGGCGAGCCGCGCCGAGCTCACCCAGGTCATTCTGCAGTCGGGTGGCCTCGCTGCCGCGTCGGCATGGGACTCCGACTGGCGTGCCCAAACGGGCTCGGGAAGTCGTTGACGGCGCTCATCGAAAGGTCGTAAGGATCGGCCCATCGCGGGACTAGCTCAGTTGGTAGAGCACGAGCTTCCCAAGCTCGGGGTCGCGGGTTCGAACCCCGTGTCCCGCTCCGAATCATAAAATTGGGGGGAAAGCCGCACGTTTCGCAGCGTGGCGCCGGGCCTGGGACGCTCGGCGGCCTTGCTTTCGGGGGCGCGTGCGGGCGTTCATCGAGCCTCTTCCTCGGCTGTTCCATCCCAACGTCGTCGTGTTAACTTCCCGCACCATGACGCTCTTCGAGCTTGCCCTCGACGGCGCCGCTTTGCGTGAGGCCGAGCGGATCGTGTCCCTCGAAGGCCGCGGTTTTCCGACGCTGGTGATGCGTTGGGAGTCTCGTTTGTTCGACCAAACTTGGTCGACCACCGTGGTGCTCGACTACGCGATCGCCTTGCCACCGCTCGTCGTGGGGCAGGCCCGCTTCAACGAGGTGCGCTTGGCCGCCTTGGTGTCGGGCGCCCCCACCAAGTTCTTGTATTTCGGCACCGAGCTGGGCTCCCAGGCGCCCCGCATCGCGCCCGAAATGGAGAACACCATCGGGCCCTCGGGGCTCTACCAAGAGTTTCGGCTCGACGAGCAGACCTGCCCGGTGCCCTACCTCAAGCTGATCCAGACGACGCCGCGCATCTACGGCAACGCACCGCAGGACTACTACAGCCCGCCGCTGCGCGTCGAACGCTACGACGGCGTGGCCGGGCCCGAGCACCTCGCTGATTTTTTTCCGAAAATCGTAGCCGATTTGGATCCCGTGCCGGGACGTGTCCTCACCGACGCGAACCAAGGCCACTGGCAAGGCTCACGCTTTTACGGGGCGACGAGCATCGCCATCAAGCGCCAGGGCAAGGTCGTAGGCATGCACAGGCGTGTCGGCCGCGTCGAAAAAGAGCCGATTCCGGCCGCCGTTCGCACACGCGATCCCGCCGTCGATGTGCAACGTGCCTGGGTCGCGGTCGACCTCGGCGCGTCGAAGACGGTGGTCGCGCTGCGCAACGAACGCGGCAGCGCGGAGCTCGTGCGCATCGGCTCGATGGCGTCGCCGCTGCGCCCGCGTGACTTCGAAAGCCCTTCGGAAGTTGGGCTTTTGCGCGTAGGCGCGACGCTCAAGGCGTGGCGCGAGCGGGTGGTTCAACCGCTGACGCGTTGGGAAGACGTCATCGTGGGCGAGACGGCCTACGCGCAGCGCATGGCCGCGGGGCTGGACCGTCCTCAACGCGTCGCCGCGACCATCACCGAGCTCCCGACACTGCGCGATCGCAGCGAGCGAAAAGAGGTCTTTCGCATCCGCGGCTTGAACGATCCCGAGCACACCGAGACGCTGAAACGGCCCGCGCCGCCGGTCATCGACGAGGACGGCATCGGGGCCAACGACCCCTTCGATCCCGTCGAGCTCTACGCGTATTACGTGGGTCTACACGTCAATCACAGGGCCCGCGGGCTCTTCCTGCGCTGGGCCGTCACGATGCCCGCGGGCTACTCTGCCGAGCGTCGCCAGAGCTTGTTGATGGCGTTCCGCAGGGGCGTGTTTCGAAGCCTCCCCGCGGGGCTCGTGCCCTTCGAAGATGTTCAACGCTTCGAGGTCGTCGACGCCGGACCCGCCGCGGTGCCGTTCGTCGTGCATGCGATGCGCGTCTTCGGGCTGCAGCCCAAGGGCGAGCCGATCCCGTTCTTCGTGGTCGACGCCGGGGCCACCGAGACGGGGATGGTGGGAGGCCTCTATCGCGACGCGACGGCCGACGAACGCGCCGATGGCTTCGATCGCGTGGTCGAGCACTTGGAGCCTTCGGCCATTCCTACGCTGGGTGGCGAGGTGCTGCTCCAGCACGCTGCGGCCTCGCTGTTTCGCGAGCACCTCGACGCCATGCTCGCTGCGAAAATTCCGTTCGAGCCGGCCGCGGGCATCTCGATCGAGGGCGCCGATGCGCTCACCGCGCCGAGCCCCGAGGGGCGCGCGAACAACGCCCTGCTGCGCGACGCGCTGCGCCCGTACCTCGAAGGCACGGCCAGCGGAAAGCCCCCCGCGAAGCTGCAATTCCTGACCGAAGATCGACAGGTCGTAGAGCTGCCCATCAGCATCGGGGCGGCGTATGTCTCGGACAAACTGGCCTCCATGCTGGGTGAAGCGGCCCCCAAAATCACGGCCGCGTTCGCTGATGTCATGAGCAAGATCGGGCGCGGACCGAACCCCCACGAGGGTGTGCACGTGTTCATCGCGGGTCGCTTCGGCATGAACGACGCGGTGGCCAACGCGATCACCGACGCGCTGCCCAAGGGCATCAAGCTGCACCGTTTCTTGGAGCCAGGGCGGGAGAACCTCGCGGCGCCCACCGTGCGTACCGCGACGGCGCTCGGCACGCTGGGGACGCGCTTCGACCGGGTCGCGACCAAGCCGCGCACCGAAGCCAGGGGGCCGTTCCAATATCGTGTGGGTCGCGCCAGGCACGGTGAGCTCGCCGAGATCTTGGGCCCCGCCGACGACTACGATTTGTGGCGCGAGATGGGCGCGTGCACGAAGCCCGAGGTGGAGCTGCTCTACCTCGCGGCCACCGACGACGACGCGGTCGCCGTCGACGACCCGCGGGTACAACGGGCGCTGTGCTCGCTCGGAGCCGGAGCCGTGGGCAAGCGCGTCTACCTTCGCGCCGCGGGCCCCGCGACCGTGGACGTCGCGGCCGGCGCCCCCGGGGGCGAGCCCGACTTCGGGAGCCCGATCGTTAGAGTCGATCTCGTGAGCGGCACGACGCGCGCGGCGTCATGAGGGCGTTCGCGCGCGCCACGTGAGGTAGAAGAAGTCCCGGGTCGAAGGCTCGATGGTGTAGTCCTCGGCCTTGAATTTCAGGTCTTTGATGATGCCCGTGCGGATCGTGGGCGCGTCTTCCGGACCTTCGAAGAACAGAAACCGCGGGTACGAGTAGTTGATGTCGAGCTCGGCGACGGTGTCGGCTCCGACGGCCAACATGCCGCGCCCCATGGACTGCGCGGTGACCGCTTCGCCGAGGCCGTAAAACAAGACGTTTTGCGCCTTGTTGATGCCTACCGCGCTCCTTCGAATGATGGTCTCACCGTCGACCGCGGCGCCCCAATTGCGGTTCATTTCCATCTCCAGACCCGCGTGCGTCTTGCCCTCCTCGACGAGGCAAGGCGGGGTCTGCCGGTAAGCGGCGAGGGCGTCGTTATCGGCCTTCATCGTCGACCAAGTGTCGATGCCGACGTGGCCATCGTGGTAGAGCCCGAGGGTGCACGCGATGTCGCGGGGAGCGACGTACTCGGTGGTGCCGATGCGCATGCCGTAGTGGCCGTGAACGGCCTTGAAACCGCCGTTGAACGCGGCGAGGACATCGGCGTAGTGCTCCTTCGGAATAAGCCCGCTGCGGTCCTCGCGCCGCACGCGGTTGGACTCGGGCTCGTGGGTCCCCGGCAAGATGTTCAAGCGCGTGGCCTCGAGGTCGATCGCGACCACAGCGATCGCCGCGAAGGGTCGGCGCGGGTCGGGATGCACGACCGACTTGTAGAGCGCGGGGCGGCGATCGGGGTGGCGCGTATCGACGATGGCGACCCAATGGCCGTCTCCCTCCGCGGCGACCTTGGTGTGGGGAGGCGAGAACGCGGGGGGCGGGAAGTGCGTGGGGACCTCGCGCGCCTCGCTGGGGGCGGGCGGCTCGGCGACGATGGGCGGCTCCTCGCTCGGGGGCTCCCAAAACGTGGTGGGCGCGTCCTCACCGTGCAGCCAAAGGTTGACGTCGTCGGCGATGCCATACGCGACGTCCTCGGCCCAGGCGATGGCTTCAGGCCCGAGCACGGCCCGGCCGCCATCGGCGAGCGCCGGCCCGAGCCAGGGCACCTCGTGAATCGCGAACCACAGCCCGAGGCCCGAGCCGCAAATCACGGATAGCGTCAAAAGAGCCCGAAATTTACGGCTTTTTTTGCGTTGAACGGGCTTCTTCGGCACGGGGCCCATCGTACCGCGCCCGCAGCGTTCGGCCCAATCCTTGGCTTCGGTGGGATGGACAAGAGGGGACCTAGCGTGGAAAGCTCGGCGCCTAAACGTCGCGCGTATCGCGCGGGAGGTGCTCCACGATGACTCAGACAAACCTCGGGACGGTGGTGAACGGGATGAAGCTCAAGAACCCGTTCTTGCTTGGATCGGGCCCCCCGGGGACCAACGCCCGCGTGAACGCCAAGAGCTTCTAGTTGGGGTGGGGCGGCTGCGTCATCAAAACGATCAGCCTCGACGCATCGAAGGTCGTCAACACGGCGCCGCGCTACGGCAAGCTCCGCTCCCGCGAGACCAACGAGGTCGTGGGCTTCGAGAACATCGAGCTCATCTCCGATCGCCCCTTCGACACCTGGCTGACCGAGCTCCGCCAGCTCAAAAAAGAGTACCCGGATCACCTGCTCGTGGCCTCGATCATGGAGGAGTACCGCCGCGAGGCGTGGCACGAGATCGTGATCCGCACCCAGGAGACGGGCGTCGATTGCTTCGAGCTG
>CAYLJT010000335.1:4207-8947 GCA_964383995.1 uncultured Polyangiaceae bacterium | reverse complement strand
GTTCGTGCAGCCCGAGCGCTCGCCCGTAGGCAAGAGGCCGCTCTCGAGCTGGTTGATGAGGGGGTTGTTCATGCCCTCGGTCCACCACGCGGTCGGCGAAAGCCCCACGAGCTGACCCACCTCGGCCACCGGGTGTACGGCCCGGATATCGTCGTTGCACACGCGCGCTTCGCGTTGGTTGCCGTAGGGAAACTGGGTGTGTGCGCTGCCGCGGCAGGCTTGGTCCCACTCGCCCGGGCTGCACAGGTGCTTGCCCGACGCTTCGCACATGGCGCGCGCTTGCACGCCGCTGATGTAGCCCTGGGGGATCACGCCGGGGCGCGATACGGCGCGTAGCGAAGACTCGTGGCCATCGGGCGGGAGAAACGAAGCCCACAGCCGCTCGCCGACGCCGGGGATCTGCTCCACGAGCGCGTTTTCCCAGCGATCGACGCAGACCTTGTCGGCCACGAGGGCCATCTCGGCGGGGCAGCGCGCGGCGGAGAGCGTCCACGCGACGGAGCTCTGCGCGGTGGCGACGCGGTCGTCGGAGGGCGTGATGGAAGCTACTTCGACGGCCGCGATCTCGCGCACGACGGCGCTGTGCAGCACCTCCGCGTCGGAGGCGAAACCCAGGCTGACGGGCGTGATTTGCCGCGCCGCGCAGCCCAGCGAAGAGGCTGCCACGAGACCCACGGCGACGGCGCTCAACGCTCGACGTGCGATCCGCGATGCCTCGGCATCGTCGAAGAGCACGGATGTGTCGCGGAGCGGTCGGGCCATGGTGCGAAGGGCCCTACGCTGGCGGTAGTCGCGCTTAAAATCAAGCCGTTACTATCCTGACGGATTTCTACGATTCCCCTGAGTCGGCGTACGGGGGGTCCTGCTCGGCGTAGAACGACATCACGTCCTTGATCATCGCGTCGTAGTCCTCGAAGCGGCTCTCCTCGTAGCAACCGAGGGGATCTTCGATCACGCGCAGCAGGCACTTGTTGCAGTAGGTGCAGGGTTTGGGCGCGCGGTCGAGCCCTTCACGGAACATCAAGGGCAATGTGGGGTTGGCCAAGAGCGGACGCGCGATGGTGACGGCGTCACAGTCCCCGCTGTTGATGGCGTCGCGAATTTTCGAGGCGGTCTGAAAGCCGCCCGTACAAAGCACGGGGATCTTCACGGCGGCCTTGATGGCGCGGCTGTCGTTCCGGTTGAGCCCTTCGAAGTCCTCTTCGGACTCAGGCAATGTGCGGTTCCAAAAGGGTCGGAACAAAGGCGCGAAGAACTTGAAGATCAGGAAGTTTCGCAGCGTGTGTGAGCCGCTCGAAACGAGCGTGTCGTAGTTGTGGCGAAGCTCGTCGAAGGGCAGTGTGCCAACGGGGTTCAGGGGGTGAGGGAACATGCTGCCCGTGGAGACGTGGATTGCGTCTGCCCCCGCTTTTTCGAGCAGTTTTGCGATCTCGACGCCCTCCGCCTGGGTGTTGCCGGGGGCCTCCCAAAAGAACACGGCGTTGTGGTGATCGACCACGCTGAGCTTCGCTTGAATGTGGAAGTCGTCCCCGACCTCCTTGCGAATGGCGCGGATCGTCTCCACGTAGAAGCGACTGCGGTGCTCGACGTCGCCGCCATAGCCATCGTGCCTGTCGTTGATGGCGCTGCTCAGGAACTGGGTAAACAGGTAGCCATTGCCGCCGTGCAGCTCGATGCCGTCGGCGTGCACCTCGCGCGCCCGCCGCGCCGCCTGGACGAACATGGCAATCACGTCGGCTATCTCCTTTTGATCCATGGCCCGCGCCGGAAAACCATGGAACGAGTCCGGTTGGCTGGTGGAGGAGGGGGGCGCTCGCCCTTCGTTCTCGACACCGGCGAGGTCCTGTTGTCGCCCCGAGTGGGAGAGTTGGACGATGAACTTGGTGCCTAGATCCTGGACCTCCCGAATGAGCTTCTCCCAAAAAGGCTTCTTATCGTCGTGGTCCAAGAAGGCATACCCGGGGAGGATTCGCCCGGTGACGTGGACAGGCACGTGGGCTGAGATGATCGCCCCCACGCCACCCCGCGCGAAGCGCTTTTCCCAGGCTATCCGCGCGGGCGCGCCGCTTCCATCGTAGTTGTCGATGCGGCCCGAGATGCTGCTGCGGATCAGCCGATTTTCGAGAACCAGATTACGAAACGCGAGCGGTTGAAACAGGATGTCATTGACCATGGGCCCTCCCAGAGACGATGGCAGTGTCCTCGACTAGAGATCGCCGCCGATGGCGCGGCCGGTCGGTGTGGCCGCGGGCGTGGGCGTCGTGGTGGTGGGTTTGGCGGTGGGCTTGCCCGTGGGCGTCTTGGGCTTTGCGGTTGTCCCCGAAGGAGCCTGAGGCTCGGGCTCTTCGCTCGGCTCCACCTTGCTCGGCTCCGGGGCGGAGGCCGTGGGCTCGGCGGCAGGCGTCGGCAAACTGGCGGGCTCGGGCGGCGCAGCCGCGGGCGTATCGACCGACGCCGAGGGGCTGGCGACGGCGGTTGTCTCGGACGGAGCGCCCCGGAGCACAAAGAAATAGAAGCCCAATCCGCCGCCGACCACGAGCGCTGCGCTGATCACGAGGACCGCGATGGCCCCGCCGCGCGCGCTGCTTTGCGATCCGCTGATGGCCAGTCCCACCTGCGAAGCGCCGAATTGGGCGGAGTGGGGCGGGTGCTGGGCGTCGGGGACGGGCGTCGCTTGAAAGGGCGCTGGCGTGGCTTGGAAATAGGCCTGTTGGGGCGTCGTCGCGGGATAAGGCGTTTGGGGCCCCGGCGCGGGGGGCGCGTATCCGGGGGTGGGCGTGGCCGCAAACGGCGCGTGGATGGGGGTTGGGTTCGAGCTGCGTTGGGGTTGGTAGGCGTGGGGGGCTTGATAGCCACCCGCCAAGGTCGCGGGAGGCGACGCCGACAGCCATTGAACGAGGGCCTGCTGAAACTCCCGCGCAGACTGGAAGCGTTGGTCCGGATCACGGGCCATCGCGCGGTTCAAGATGGCGGCAAATCCGGGCTCGACGTTGGCGACCAAGGTCTCCACGGGAGGCGGCGCTTCGAGCGCGATCTTGAAGACCAGCTCGTTGAAGGTCTCGGCGTCGAACGGCACGCGCCCGGTGACCGCTTGGTACATCACGACCCCCACCGAATACACGTCGCTGCGCGGGTCGATCTTCGCGCCGCGGGCCTGTTCGGGGGACATGTAATAGGGCGTGCCCATCACGGCCCCGGTGCTCGTCATGCTCATCGATTCGCGGTCGAGGGCCGAGAACTTCGACACACCGAAATCGAGGATCTTCACGAGCTCCTGGCCCCGCGACTGCGTCAAGAACACGTTGTCCGGCTTGAGATCGCGGTGAATGATGCCGGCGTCGTGGGCCGCCGCCAGGCCTTCGAGGAGCTGCACCATCAGCGGGCCGGCTTCCCGCGGCTCCAAGCGTTTGCGCCGCTTGATACGCGAGCCGAGGTCTTCGCCCTCGAGCAGCTCCATGATCATGTAGCGCTCGCCGCCCTCGAGGGCGCCGAGGTCGAGCACCTCGACGATGTGCTCCGAGCCGATGCGCCCTGCGGCCTGCGCTTCTCGCTCGAAGCGCGCCGCTACGTCGGCCTTGGCGGCCACATGGGCGTGGAGCACTTTGATCGCCACGCGCCGGTGAATGCGCGCGTTTTCGCCCTCGTAGACGGAGCCCATCCCGCCCGAGCCGAGGAGGCGCACGATGCGGTATTTGCCGTCGAGGATTTGGCCGGGCTCAAGCATCCGAGGGCCTTATTGGACATCTTTCGATGCGAAAGAAGCAAGAGACAGGGGAAACGACGCCGAAAGCTCGTCGATTCCAAGGTTTCCGTGTAGCACCGCGGAATGGATGTTGGTCTCGACAGGCTCCCCTCGGAGCCCGCCTTGGTGGCTCGCCTGCGGGGCGCGCGGGTTGGTTTGTTAGCGCACCCGGCGAGCGTGAATCGCGCCCTCTTGCACGCGGCATCGGTGCTCAAAACCCTGGGCATTTCGCCCAAAATCTTCTTCGGCCCGGAGCACGGATACGGCGGCGAGGCGCAAGACATGGTGGGCGTGGCCGGGGCCACCGATCGCGCGACCGGTGCGCCCATCGTCAGCCTGTATGGCGAGACCTTTGAACAGCTCGTGCCCAAGCCCGAGCATCTGGCGCTGATCGATGTGCTGGTGGTCGACCTCGCGGACGTGGGCTCCCGCTACTACACGTTCGTGTGGACCATCCTGCTCGTGGTGCGCGCCGCGGCCCGCGCGGGCGTTCATGTGGTGGTGCTCGATCGGCCGAACCCGATCGGCGGAGACCTCGCGTCGGCCGAAGGAAAGTCGCAAAAAGAAGGCTTCTTGTCGTTCGTCGGGTTGATGCCAGTGGCCGTGCGCCACGCCCTCACGGTGGGCGAGCTGGTCGCGTATTTCGCTTCGAAAGAAGGCATTTCGCTGGGAAAGGAGGGCGCGCTCGAAGTGCTCGGCGTGGTCGGCCTGCCCAGGGAGGCGCGCGCAGAGGCGTGGGATCGAGCGTTTGTTTTGCCCTCGCCCAACATGCCGACCGCGGACACGGCCCTTGTTTATCCGGGCGGATGTTTGTTGGAAGGCACCAACCTCTCGGAGGGCAGGGGCACCACGCGGCCGTTCGAGATCGTCGGCGCTCCCTGGATCGACGGCGCACGCCTGGCGGCCGATCTCGCGGCGTCGGGGCTCGTGGGCTTCGTCGCCAGGCCGCTCACGTTCGTCACGACGTTCCAAAAGCACGCGGGCAAGATCTCCGGCGG